>NZ_JADBGG010000013.1 GCF_014873765.1 Desulfomicrobium macestii
CAAACCTAAAGACAAGGCCAAGGTCGAGGTCGCCGTGCAAATCGTGGAGCGCTGGATTCTGGCGAGGTTGCGCAATCGAGTCTTCCTATCCTTGAACGAGGCCAACCGTGCCATCGCCGCCTTGGTGACTGACCTCAACACCCGACCGTTCAAAAAGTTGCCCGGCAACAGGAGAGAGGCTTTCGAAACGCTGGACAAGCCGGCACTCCTGCCGCTGCCGTGCGCCCCTTACGTCTTTGCCGAGTGGAAGCAGGCCACCGTCAACATCGACTACCATGTCGAAGTAGACGGGCATTATTACTCCGTGCCGTGCAGCCTCATCAAAAAACGTATCGACGTCCGGATCACAGCCACCACCGTTGAATGTTTCCACAAGGGCCAACGTGTGGCTGCTCATCCCCGGTCCATGCAGAAGGGACGGCATACGACCGTCATGGAGCACATGCCCAAAAGTCACCAAGAGTACGCGGGCTGGACCCCGGAGCGCCTCGCACAATGGGCGCTAACGCTCGGCCCTAATGTCTCTGCGTTGACGGAAGCCATCATGGGCTCACGCAAACACCCAGTACAGGGCTACAGATCCTGCCTGGGCGTCATCGGGCTGGCCAAGGAGCACGGTTCCGCACGCCTGGACGCGGCCTGTGAGCGGGCACTGCATCTGGGAGCCCTTTCCCAGAAAAGTCTCAAGTCCATCCTCAAGACCGGCCTGGACCGTCTGCCGTTGCCGGTCCACAACGCCGACCAGACTCCCATACCCCACGACAACGTGCGTGGTCCGGAATACTACCGCAAGGAGGCCTCATGCTGAGCCATCCAACCTCGCAGACTCTCAATGCCTTGGGCCTTGGCGGCATGGCCAAGGCTCTGGAGGAACAGCGGGCCATGCAGAGCATCGAAGAACTGTGCTTTGAAGAGCGCCTGGCGCTTCTCATCGACCGCGAAAAACTGCACCGCATGAACCGCCGTCTTACGACCCGGTTAAAGAAAGCAAAACTCAGGCACGCAGCCTGCTTCGAGGATATCGACCTTCACTCGCCAAGGGGGCTCGACAAGACCTTGGTCATGAGTCTGGGCTCCTGCTCCTGGGTCGGCAAAGGACACAACGTGCTCATCACCGGGGCGACGGGCGTAGGGAAGAGCTTCCTGGCCTGCGCCCTGGCTCACAAGGCCTGTCTGGAAGGCTTCGACGCCTTGTACATGCGCTTGCCTCGACTCATGGAGGATCTACTGATCGCCAAAGCCGACGGTCGGTACGGAAAGCTCATGCGGTCCTTTGCCAAAACGCCTTTGCTCGTGCTCGACGACTGGGGCTTGACCCCGATGACCCCGGCCACATGCAGGGAGCTGCTTGAACTGTTCGAAGACCGCCACGGCAGGCACTCGACCATCGTCACCAGCCAACTGCCAGTGGCAGCCTGGCACGAGTACCTCGCTGATGCGACCGTGGCTGACGCTATCCTCGACCGCCTTGTACACAACGCCTACCAGCTCAACCTCAAAGGAGAATCCATGCGGAAGATGAAATCCATCATTGACCCCAACTGACCAGTTCCCATAGCGTCCCAAAACCAGCGTCGCTTCGCTCCGATTTCCTGGTCAGTTTCAGCCGGAACAGGTGGGCAGTTTGCAGTGGAATCACTGGTCAGTTTGTCCGGAATGCGCATCGTGGAGGGTGATTATGTTGACACCCTTATCAAGAATAGCTGAGAACTGCCTGAAGGCGCGGTAAGCGGATTGCCTGGACAGGCGGTCCAAGCTCTCAACCAGCAGGTATGAACCCGGCTTCACTCTGTCTTGGTCTACGGCGTCAAGGAATGAGCCCAAAGCCCCGTCCTCTATGTTGCGTCCACGGAAGGCAGATACCCCAAGATCATGGAAAGTAAGTGACTCATCAAGTTCAAGCCCGTTCTCATCAGCATATCGGCGGCTGGCCTCTGCCTGCCTCCGGAAGCTGTCGCCCTTCATCTGGTCCGGAGTTGAAAAGCGGACGTAGCTGTAAGCCCTGGCCTTGGGTGTTCCCGTGGTTTGGTTCATCATCTTGTGATCTTTCTCCTTCAAAAAAACAGACAGTAAGTAGGCTGTCATCTTGTCAGAAAAAGTTGGGGTATTCAAGACACAACATGCTTTTCATAGGCCCTCCGGGCAGCGGCAAGACCATGCTCTCAAGCCGCATCCCGACCGTCCTGCCGCCGCTCGGTTTCGACGAGGCCCTGGAAGTCACCAAGGTCTATTCCGTGGCCGGGAAGCTGCCACCGGATCAGCCGTTGGTGGTGACCCGCCCTTTCAGGTCGCCGCATCACACCATTTCCGACGCGGGGCTTATCGGCGGCGGACAATATCCTCGTCCCGGAGAGCTGTCCCTGGCCCATCGGGGCGTGCTGTTTCTGGACGAACTCCCGGAGTTCAAGAAGCACGTCCTCGAAGTGCTGCGCCAGCCCCTGGAAGAGGGCCGCGTGACCATCTCACGCGCCGCCGTGTCGCTTGAATACCCCGGCGACGTCATGCTCGTGGCGGCCATGAACCCTTGCCCGTGCGGCTATCTGGGCGATGAGAAGCACCACTGTTCCTGCACGCCCATACAGATCCAGCGCTACCGTTCCCGCCTCTCTGGTCCGCTTTTGGATCGCATCGATCTGCACGTCGAGGTCCCGGCCGTTCCATACCGTGACCTGAAGCAGGAACAGGGCAGCATCAGCTCCGCCGTCATGCAGGAGCGCATCAACGCCGCCCGGCAGGTGCAGCAGGAGCGCTACGCGGGTCTGCATTTCTCCTCGAATTCGGAACTCACGGGCAAATGGCTGGAGCGGTTTTGCCCTCTGACCGAAAACGAACATGACTTTCTGGAAGGCGCGGTGCAGCGTCTTGGCATGTCGGCGCGGGCCTTTGTGCGCGTGCTGCGCATTTCCCGCACCATTGCCGATCTGGCCGGAGACCGGGATCTTTCGATCATACATCTGGCCGAAGCCATCAATTACAGGGGCCTTGATCGCCAGAGCCGGGAGTGAGGCCTTGTCCTGGCCGGGCGGGTTGTCAGCGTGCGGGCCATTGGTGTAGGCTTTGCACATGAATTTTATTGAAGGAGTCGAACATGAGCTCTGTATTTGACGATCGTGCCTATCGCGGCACCCTGACCCGCCGGGATTTCATCAAACTTGCCGCCCTGGCCACCATGTCCACGGCCGTGGCGGGCTGCGCGGCCAATCCCGTGACCGGCCAAAGCCAGCTCATGCTCATGGGGGAAGGCGAGGAAGTCCAGATCGACAGGGTCAACGCGCCTCATCAGTTTTCAGCCGATTACGGCATAAGTCAGGACGCGGCCCTGGTCGGCTACGTCAGCGGCGTGGGCGCCCGTCTGGCCAGGGTCACGCATCGCGCGCACATGCCTTACAAGTTCAATGTAGTGAACGCGACCTATGTCAACGCCTACGCCTTTCCCGGAGGGAGCATCGCCATTACGCGCGGCATCCTGGCCGAGCTGGACAGCGAGGCGGAGCTGGCCGGCCTGATCGGCCATGAGCTCGGGCACGTCAACGCCAGACACACGGCGGCGCGCATGTCCAAGAGCAAGATTCTTGGCGCGCTGGTCGGCGGCGCTTCGCTCATCGCGGGTTCGGCCAGCCAGAGTCTTGGCAACCTGGCCGGGACCGTGGGCGGGCTCGGCGCAAGTCTTTTCCTGGCCAAGTACAGCCGCGAGGATGAGCGTCAGGCCGATGATCTGGGCATGGAGTACATGGTCGGGGCCGGATATTCCCCCCAAGGCATGGTCGGGCTTATGGATGTGCTGCGTTCCATGGGCAGGAGCCAGCCCAGTGCCATCGAAGCCATGTTCTCCTCTCATCCCATGAGCACCGAGCGCTACGACACCGCCGTGGCCCGTTCGCACACCCGTTTCGGGGGCAGCCAGAATCTTCCGGTTTACAGGGAACGCTACATGGATTCCACGGCCCGGTTGCGCAAGCTCGCGCCCATGTTCAAGCGTTTTCAGGAAGGGGACAAGGCCATGGGCGCCAGGGAATACGCGGTCGCCCAAGGGCTGTACGCCGAAGGTCTCAAGTTTTCTCCAGATGACTATGCAGGGCTGGTCATGATGTCCAAGTGCCTGATTGCCCAGAAAAAGGCAAAAGCGGCGGCGGATTACGCTGCCAGGGCGAGACGGGTCTATCCCACCGAAGCCCAGGCCCATCACATGCACGGCGTGGCCTCCATCCTGAACAAGGATTACGCAAGCGCCCTGGCGGATTTTTCATCCTATGAGCGGGTTTTGCCCGGCAATCCGACGACGGTCTTCATGAAGGGTTTTTCCTATGAGGGCATGAAGAACAAACAAGATGCGGCCCGGGAATACCACCGCTACCTCAAGGTCGTGACCCAGGGCGAAATGGCCCAGCATGCCTATTCCAGGCTCAAGACCTGGGGATACCTGTAAACCTGACGGCAGACTGCACAGGAGGCCACTTGGGAACGGGTGGCCTCTTTGTTTGAGGAATCTATGAAATTGAAGATATTGGTTTTGACGCTTCTGCTTGCGAGCCTTTTATGTTCTGGCACCTCCGGCCGGGCCGAAGAGGAGCCGCCGGTTTCCGAAAGCGTAACGGTGCTCTCTTCCTTTTTTCAAACCAAGGCCAAGGAAATAGATGGCCTGCAACGGGAAGTGGACCTGTTGCAGCAGGAGCTGGACAGGCAGGAGGCAGGATTCAAGACCGCCCTCGAAACAGCCCGGACGCGTTTGCAGACCATTGAAGTTATGGCGCGCATGGTCAAGACGAATCCTTACGACATGCGCGTGGCCCTGGCCGAGGCCACGTATCTGCAATTGACCCTGGCCAAGGAATCGCAGCCGCTTGAGGCTTTGGTCAGGGAGGTTCGGACCAAGGCGATCACTGTCGACACCCTGCAGGAGGATCTGGATCGCAAATGGGCGACCGGCCTCGACAAGGCCGTGCGCGATGATGTGCAGGCCATGCGCCGGAATGTCACTGCCGTGGATCGAAAAGTGACGGACTTGCAGGACCGGGTGGAGAAATTGCAGACCCAGATGGCTGAAATTCAGACCCGAGCCGCTGAATGGGTAAGTAACTTTCAGACCCAGCTTCCTCTCATCTGGAGGGCTGAATTTCTGGATGCCAAGGAATTCCGTCTGTTGCCGGCAACAGGAGTGGACGTCCGCAAGGATCTCGTGGACTGGTTTTCGAACCTCAAGATCTTGTTCATCAGCCAATATTCCACCGTGGCGCAGGAGCGTGGGGATTGGATCGGAATGCTTGTGCTGTTCTGGCTGCCCTTCGTCTTTGTCGGTTTTGCCGCCTACAGATTTCTGGAACGGGTGTTTCAGAATGCCTACGCCGGCGGACGTTTGACTTCGGCTTTCGGCATTCTCTGCCTGTCTCTGGCGCTTTCGCTGCTTGCAGCGTTCCTGGCCGGGCAGGTCAAGCAGACATCCCTGCTTCTGGCCGCCACGCATGTGCTCATGCTGATGGGTGTGCAGGCCCTGGCCTGGGTTTTTCGCAACGTGCGCGGAAGGTTGGAAAAGAAGAGCTTGCAGCCGTTGCTGCCGCTGGTCTTTCTGTCCATCAGCGTGGCGGTGCTGGATCTGTTGCGCCTGCCGCAATGGATGGAGCACCTCGCCTGGGTCGGTCTTGTGGTTTTGAGCAGTCTTTTCTTTGGCATGATTCAGCCCTCGCTACGCTACGAGCGTCTCATCCGCAGGGTGCATCCCTACGCAATGGCGATTCTGGTGGCCATGGCCGTGCTCGGTTGGGGCAATCTGGCCGTGTTGGCCAGCACGTTGTGGGGCGTTCTGGCCTTGGCCGTGCAACTGGGGATCGGAGCGTCGAGCGTGGTGCGGGTGGTGTTCGAAAAACTCGACAAGGGCGGCTTCAGGGCCCTGGTGGCGGATTTGGCCGTGACCTTCCTGACGCTGCTGGTCTGGCTGGTCGTGGTGCTCGGTATCATGGCCTGGGTCTCGATCAATCTTGGCACCAACGTTGTTTATGAAAAACTGTCGACACTGGAATTGAACTGGGGGGATTTCTCCTTCAATTTCCTGCGCCTTGGCGTTGTCCTCCTGCTTTTTCAGGTGGTTCGCTCTCTGGCCCTGGCCTGGAAAACGGTCCTGGACAGCGAGAATCTGCGCTGGAAAAACATCGATCACGGCGCGGCTGCGTCGCTCCAGCGTATAGGCATCTATTGTCTGTGGTTGCTCTTCGGTCTGGTCAGCGTCAACCTGCTCGGCATCAGCCTGACCAACTTCGCGGTCATCGCCGGTGGTCTTTCGGTGGGCATCGGTTTCGGCATGCAGACCATCATCAGCAACTTCATAAGCGGTCTCATTCTCCTCTTTGACCGCGCCATTCAGCCCGGCGACATCATCGAGGTCAACGGGATCTGGGCCAAGGTCATGAGCGTCAACATCCGCAACACCGAGGTCCAGACCTTCGACAATGCCAAGATCTTTCTGCCCAATTCCACCCTCATCGCCAACCAGGTCACCAACTGGACGCATCGCAACGACGTGAGCATCAGGCGGGACGTGCTTGTGGGCGTGGCCTACGGATCCGATGTGCAGCAGGTCAAGAAGATCCTGCTGGAGATTGCCCGAGAACACCCGGCTGTCCTTTCAAGCCCCGAGCCGTGGGTCATTTTCAACGACTTCGGAGCCAGTTCCCTGGATTTCATCCTGCGCTTCTGGGTGCGGCACGTTGATTTTGCTCTTTCCTCGTGCTCGGAGATTCGCGAGACCATCGAAGCCAAGTTTCGTGAACACGGAGTGGAGATTCCCTTCCCGCAGATGGATGTGCACATGCGTCCCGGTGACGGGACCATCGAGGTCAAATCCAAGGCTTGAGTTCCAGACAATCCAAAATCAAGGGCCGTTCTTCCTGCGAAGAGCGGCCCTTTTTTACGTTTTTATTCCAGCGTGTGACGTTTGCTGTTCATAATCACGCCTGAGCGTAAAAGAACATGTTCAGAACATGCCCGCGCAATCAGGGACAATTTTTGAACACGATACGAACAGGCTTGGTGACAGGAAAAAGGCTGGCCGAAAGCAGCTTGTAGGTTTGTTTGTAATTGAATTAACATTATGAAATTAAACAGAAAGTTAAGGTAAGGGCGCGGTTTTTCCGTCCGTCGGATCTGCGCAGGTGTTCATAAAAGAAGCCCACTACCGGTGTCACTAGAAGTTTCAAAGTTACGAACAGCAAGGGAACAGCTTGCAGCACAATGAGAGTCCGGGTGAGGATTCGCGTTGGGGTTGTTGTTTGCAATGTTTGTAATATATCTAATATCCTGAAATAATGGTATTAAATATATACAATCCAGAAAAGGTGGCAGTTGGATGGCAACGGTCTGCTTTGAGAGGGGTGATGAGCGGGACGGGTAGTCAGTTTGTTCGTATTATAGGTAACAATCTAAAATAATGAGCATATTTTACGAACATTCACGTCATTTCCGCCACGTGAAGGTGAATCTGCAGCAGGGTCGGCCTTGCATTATGGTTTCGGAGCGCTGCATGCTCAGGCAAGGGCTATAGCCCTGGGCGAAAGGCTCGTCCCGGGCGCAGGACAGCATGAAACCCAGTTCAGGCTCAAGGCGCATTTGCTCATAGACGCGGGCGTAGGCGCAGCCCGTGACGACAAAAGCGAGAGTGTCGTCGCTGAGTTTCACATCTTCAATGACAAGAGCGTTGTCCTCCTGCCATCGTTCGAGAACGGTTGCGAAGTGTTCAAGGTTTGGCCCTTCGGGAGCCTGACGGGCAAATGCCTGTCCTGCGGCCATGGCGTCGGTCTGGATGGCTTCGGCCAGAATTTTTTCGGCCAGCGAGGGGTCGAGATGCGCTTTCAGGGACGTGAAGATTCGGGCGGCAAGCCCGGCCTGGGCCGTGCGGGTGGCGATCATGCTCATGGGGCCTCTTTGCTTTCAGTAGAGTCTTGAGGTACTGGGCGGGGCATGCCTGCAATGGATGTTCCCGCGTATTTTCGGGAAAGCGATTTCCCCGCCCAATCCCCGGTTTTGGCGGACTTGGATAGCCCCGAGCTGGACGAGTCCGGTCGCGGGGCCCTGCTTTGCCGCACCTGCGGCCAGCCCGTGACCCGGATTCGGGACCGGATTTCAGTGGGTGGCAAGCATGTGCATGCCTTGTTCAATCCTGCCGGCATCCTCTTCGAAGTCGGCTGCTTCGCCGTTGCGCCGGGATGCCGCTTTGAAGGTGAGTTCACGCATGATTTCAGCTGGTTCCCGGGTTATGCGTGGCGTTATGCCATGTGCCGTCGGTGCGCCGTCCATCTCGGCTGGGAATATCGCGGCGCGGGGGACGGGTTTACGGGCCTGATCATGGCCTTCTTGCGCGAGTCCGGTTCATGACTTGTCTTTGTCCTTGGGCTGCCAACTGCAGCTCTTTGATGCCGGTCCTCAGCCGTGAATGCCGATTTTGGGGAATACGACCTTGACCAAGACCACCCATATGCCCACCAAGAGCAGCAGGTACAATATGCTTTCCATGTCATCCTCCTTGAGGTTGCACTTCGAACCTCTTTCATGCGCACGCCTGGGGGCGGCGTCAACTCATGTGACACAATTCTCGGCATGAGCAAGGCAAATTCATTTCATGTTTCGGATGCGCCCGGGCTGGTCGATGCCCACTGCCACCTGCAGGACGGCTTTTTGCGTCACGCCCTGGAACCGGCCCTGATCCGGGCCCGAGCAGCCGGGGTGCGCATGATGTGCTGCAACGGCACCCACGAGGGGGATTGGGATTATGTGCTGGGGCTTGGCCGCAGCCATGCGGATATCTGCGTATCTTTGGGCCTTCACCCCTGGTACGTGGCCGAGCGCGGATCGGGCTGGCTTGCGCGGCTTGAAGGTCTGGTAGCGGACAACCCTGTCGGCGTCGGCGAAATCGGGCTGGACAACGCCCTGGAGGAACGCAATGACGCCGAACAGGAAGAAGTGTTTCTGGCCCAGATGGAACTGGCGGCGCGGTACGGAAGGCCCGTGACGGTGCATTGCCGCAAGGCTTTTGGCCGGTTGGCGGATCTGGTCGGAGAGATGCGGAGGCGCCCGCCATTCATGATGCTGCACGCTTATGCCGGGTCGCATGAGATGGTTCCGGTTTTTGAAAAACTGGGTTTTCACATCTCCATTTGCGCTTCCATAACGAGGACGGCCAATCGCAAGGCGCGTACCGCCTGTGTAAGGGTTTCACCAGAGCGCTTACTGGTGGAGTCCGACAGCCCGGCCATCGCTCCGGTCGGAGTTGATTTTGAGCGCAACGAACCGGCTTACCTGCCCATGGTGATTGAGGTTCTGGCGGAGTTACGGGGGGAGAGACCGGAGGAGGTGGCGGCACGGACGGCTGCCAATGCGCGGGAGTTTTTTCGGTGCTGCGAAAGTGATGGCGCGGTGAAGTAATGAAATGTTGGGGCAGGCCTGCGTGCCTGCCCTTCTTCGCCCCATGCCGCCCAATATCCGGGTACCGCGCAGGGCGGCGATCCATCTTAAACTGATATTTTTGAACACGAAGAGAGACGATGCAATCCGTTATGGAGGATGAACAATGATGCGATTCGCCCGGACCATGCAGCTCATTGGCGAGGATGGCCTGGCCCGCCTGCAGGGGGGGACGGTGGCCGTGTTCGGGCTGGGGGCCGTGGGGTCCTATGTGGTGGAGGCTCTGGCTCGGGCCGGGGTGGGGAGCCTCGTTCTCTTTGACCACGATACCGTAGGGCTCTCCAACATCAATCGGCAACTCTTCGCCCTGCACTCGACCGTGGGCAGACACAAGGCGGATGTGGCTCGGGAGCGGGTGCTGGACATCAACCCGGACTGTCGTGTCGAGGCTAGGGTCCAGTTCGTGGACGGCGACAACGTGGCCGGGCTCATGGAGCCGCGCTTCGACGTGGTGGTGGACGCCATCGACGGCGTCAACTCCAAGGTCAACCTCATCGTGGCGGCGCGCGAGGCGGGCCTGCCCGTTGTGGTCAGCATGGGCGCGGCGGCCAAGCTGGATCCCTCCAAGATCCTGGCTGCGGATATTTCAAAATCCTTCATGTGCCCCCTGGCCCAGATAATCCGCAAGCGCCTGCGCCGTCGGGGCGTGACCACGGGCGTGCGCTGCGTGTTCTCCACCGAGGCTGCGCTGAACAAGAACGCTCCGATTATCGACGAGGGGCTTGAACAGGGCGTCAGCGGCCGTCCGCGTGCGCCCATCGGGTCCATTTCGTACCTGACGGGCATGTTCGGGCTCTACGTGGCCAGTGAGGTCGTGCGCGTATTGCTTGGCGGATTCGAACCCGGCAAGGACGCTGAAAACACGAAGGGGGAAGAATGAGGATTCGTCTGGCTCTGCTGTGCATGATGGTGTTGCTCTTTTCCTGTTCCTCCAACCAGGATTGGCGCACGGCCAGCCGCGAACCTGCCGGGATCGCCCCCGACCCGGCCCAAACCCCCGAGGCCGTGCTGCATGTCTACGGAGCCGACGCCTGGGGCTGGCGGGGCTGGTTCGCCATCCATACCTGGGTCGCGGCCAAACGCACCGGGGAAGATTCCTACACGGTCTACGACGTAGTCGGCTGGAGGGCGCACAGGGGCAACCCGGTCGTGGGCATTGCCAAGGACGCTCCCGACCGCCACTGGTACGGAGCCCCGCCCCGTCTGCTCGTGGAACACAGGGGGCCAGGTGTGGACGAGATGATCGAGGCCGTGGACCGCGCCGCCAGAAATTATCCGTGGCCTACGGAATACAAGGCCTTCCCCGGCCCCAACAGCAACACCTTCGTGGCCTGGATCGGCAGACAAGTCCCGGAACTGGGCCTGGACCTGCCTTTTTCCGCCATAGGCAGTGGGTACGCTGCTTCCAGGTGATCATTGGCTGGCGGGTGGCCGTATCAAGGATAGTTCTTCAAACTGCTCTTCTTTGCACCGAAACTGCTTCAACTCGGCAGGCTCAGGGGAAAAAAAAGACCCCGCGATCAAAAGATGCGCGGGGTCGGTTCATGCCTGCAGCGGTTTTCAGCCCTTGAGCTTCAAGCCGATTTCGGCCAGGTGCCTGGCCTGGAAGCGTACTCCCTCAAGCTCGTTCTCCGAGGGCTGACGGGAGCCGTCGCCACCGGCGATGGTGCTGGCTCCGTAGGGTGAGCCGCCGGTGATCTCGTCAATGCGCATCTGACCCTGGAATGCATAGGGCAGACCGACCACCACCATGCCCTGATGCAGCAGATAGGTGTGAAAGGACAGGATCGTCGATTCCTGCCCGCCGTGCTGGGTCGCGCTGGACGCGAACACTCCGCCGGGCTTGCCGACCAGGGCACCCTTCATCCACAGCCCCCCGGTCGAGTCCAAAAATTGCCTCATCTGGGCGGTCATGTTGCCAAAGCGTGTCGGGGTGCCGAACAGCACTGCATCGGCTTCCGCCAATTCCTCGACCGTGACCACCGGCACATCGGCCTGTGCCTTGGCCGCTTCCAGCGCCCCCATTTTGGCCAGGATGTCATCGCTCAACGTTTCGCTCACGCGGCGCAGGGTCACCTCTACTCCCGGAATTTCAAGGGCCGCAGCAGCGGCTGCTTCTGCCATGGTGCGGATATGACCGTAGGCCGAATAATAAATTATCAGCATTTTCATGATTACTCTCCATATGTTGTGACTAGGACTCAGTCACAATGTTGATGGTTTTGATAGGCATTACTATTGGCGAATTTATTGATACGAGTCAAGGGTACCGGCCGAAATGATACGAAAAGCCCTGCGCTTTTCGAGCCTTGATACGGGATTTTATGGCGCAAGGATACGAAAAATGAGGGCTGGAGGCAAAGAATGGGAGATTCGAGGCGGAAAATGTCGAAACGGTCAGATTTCGGCCAGCGTTCGCTCCCAAATCTTCTGTTGCGCCCGGGTCTGGGGCCAGGTCAGATTGTCCTCGAAGCCGTGGGGCCTGTCGGGGCGGACTGAAATGATGCGTTCCGCGCCGTGGCGCTCGATGGAAACTTCCACGGCATCACCGTGCATTCTGGCCTTGGGGGAAAAGGATGCCAGGCAGGCCGCCGCTTCGGCCAGGATCTCATCGGTCCAGTTCAGTCCGGGAATCGGGACGCCGACGGCGCTGGGCCCGGGGAAGCTTTTGAGTTCGAAGACGTACTGCTCGGGGCTGACCAGCTTCAGGAGTTTCTGGTTATCCCTGTAGTCCCGGCCCATGACCATCCAGTGGCCGGTGACCGTGTCGGCTTCCCTGCGCCAGAGTTGGCGTCCGACGTTGGCCAGATCGAAATACGGGGCGAGGGGTTTTGGGAATGTGCGCAGGATGGGCCAGTAGCGCCGGGCCGATTCCCGCTCTCCGAGGCGGCATCCACCTGCCTGGGTCGGAATCTTGGTCACGCCCAGTTCCTTGGCCAGGGCGTATTGTCCTTTGCGCCCGCGGCCGACCAGAGAGCGCAGCTTGGCGCGATCGATCAGCCCTGATTCCTCCATAGGCGTGACGGGAAGCAGGCCGGCGCTCAAGGGGCGCAGCAGCACTTCGCGGACATCGGCGTCGTTGCGGATGATGTTCAGGGTGTCGGCGCGTTGCGACATGGGGCGCTGTCCGAGAACCTCGCCGGAGATTATGTATGATGCCTCGTAGACCGGCAGCAGCTTTTTGGCCCGGCGTAGCATCAGGATCTTGCAGTCCACACAGGGGTTCAGGACCTTGCCGAAGCCGTGGGGGGGGAACGCGGCCATGAGGTCCACGAACTCCTGACCCACGTCGATGGTCGTGATGGGGATGCCGTATTCCCGTTCCCATTCGGGCACCTGCTCCGGCTTGCCGAAAAAAGGGCTGACGAAATGCAGCCCCAGAACCTTGTGTCCGAGGCTTTGCATCAGCTTGCTGGCCAGGATGCTGTCCAGGCCGCCGGAGAAAAGGGAGAGCGCGTCAAAGGTGTTCATGACCCGTGCTGCTAGCCAAAGCCCGGGGGCGGCGCAAGGATGAAAATACATACGTGCCCCCCATTTTCACGCACTGCGCGGGAATTGTACGAATTTCCCGGCGACCTGAATAATTGTCTTCCAAAACCATATTTGCTACGAATCACTGCTTGTCCGTTTTTCGGAAACCCCAACTTTCATGGAGCTGCTCATGGCCCGACCAAAAAACGTTTCTCCCGAAGATGCCCGCCGCGAAGCGCTGGAAACCGCGCTGGCAACAATCGAGCGCCGCTACGGCCTGGGCTCGGTCATGCGTCTTTCCGATACATCCCATCAGGTGGTCCCGGTCATTCCCACGGGCTCCATCGGTCTTGATCTGGCGCTGGGCGTGGGCGGCATTCCGCGCGGCAGGGTTACCGAAATTTTCGGGCCTGAATCCTCCGGTAAAACCACCCAGGCCCTGCACATCATCGCCGAAGCCCAGAAGCGCGGCGGCGTGGCGGCCTTCATCGACGCCGAGCACGCCCTGGATATCAATTACGCCCGCAGGCTCGGGGTCAAGACCGAGGATCTGCTCATTTCACAGCCCGACTACGGCGAGCAGGCCCTGGAGATCGCGGACATGCTGGTCCGCTCCAGCGCCGTGGACGTGGTCGTGGTCGACTCCGTGGCCGCCCTCATCCCCCAGGCCGAACTGGAAGGGAGCATGGGCGAGACCCAGGTCGGCGGGCAGGCCCGGCTCATGTCTCATGCCATGCGCAAGCTGACCGGCACGATCCACAAGTCGCGCACATCCATCATCTTCATCAATCAGCTGCGCATGAAGATCGGCATGACCGGTTACGGCAGCCCCGAGACCACCACAGGCGGCAACGCGCTGAAGTTCTACGCTTCCGTGCGTCTGGACCTGCGCCGCATCCAGACCCTCAAGGACAAGGAAGAGTCCTACGGCAACCGGGTGCGGGTCAAGGTCGTCAAGAACAAGATGGCTCCGCCCTTCCGCGAAGCCGAGTACGACGTGCTTTTCGGCACCGGCATCTCGCGTGTCGGAGAACTGCTCGACCTTGGCGTCGAGCAGGGCATCGTCGACAAGAGCGGCGCCTGGTACGCCTTTGGTTCGGAACGGCTGGGCCAGGGCAAGGAGAATGTCCGCGCCTTTTTGCAGGACAACGACGATTTGCGCATGCAGATCGAACGCGCCCTGCTCGAACACCTGGGCATGCCCGTTCCGGAGCAGGAAGCGCCGGTTGAGCTTGCGCCCGTCGAATAGCTCTTTTCGGCTGAATTTTTCGTTGAACGTAAAGTGAAAAGCATGGATTTCCGCCTTCGCGGGGATGACGACAAACTGCCGCGTCAGGGATGCGTCATTTCCGTCAAGGCTTGAGTCTGTGCCTTTTTTTATAAATATCTAGGCCCTGCAAGGAACAGGCAGGGTGAAACGAGGTGGATAAAGTGATCAGTGCCGGCGAAATTCGCAAACGGTTTTTGGAATATTTCCGGGAGCACGGACACAGCGTGCAGCCCAGCTCATCCCTGGTGCCCCAGGACGACCCGACCCTTCTGTTCACCAACGCGGGCATGGTCCAATTCAAGAAAATCTTCCTGGGCCAGGAAAAGCGCGACTACACAAGGGCGGCCACATCCCAGAAATGTCTGCGTGTCGGCGGCAAGCACAACGATCTTGAAAACGTGGGACGCACTGCGCGCCACCACACCTTTTTCGAGATGCTCGGCAATTTTTCCTTTGGCGATTATTTCAAGGAAGACGCCATCCGTCTGGCCTGGAATTTCGTGACCGTGGAGCTGGGCCTCGATAAGGAAAAGCTCTTTGTGTCCATCTTCCGCGATGACGACGAAGCAGGAGAGCTGTGGCGCAAGGTGGCCGGCGTGCCTGCGGAGCGCATCTTCCGCCTGGGCGAGAAGGACAATTTCTGGGCCATGGGCGACACCGGCCCCTGCGGCCCGTGTTCCGAAATCTATGTGGACCAGGGTGCGGACATGGCCTGCGGCCCGGACTGCGGCATCGGCAAGTGCGACTGCGACAGGTACCTTGAAATCTGGAACCTGGTCTTCATGCAGTTCAATCGTTCCGAGGACGGAACTCTGACCCCCCTTCCCAAGCCCAGCATCGACACGGGCATGGGTCTTGAGCGCATCACGGCCGTTTGTCAGGGCAAGCGCTCCAACTTCGACACCGACCTTTTCCAGGGCCTCATCCAGACCATGGCCAAAAAGGCAGGCGTGGCCTACCATCAGGGCGAGGACTCGGACACGGCGCTGCGCGTCATCGCCGACCACAGCCGTTCCATCGCCTTTCTGCTGGCCGACGGCATGCTGCCATCCAATGAAGGGCGCGGCTACGTGCTGCGCCGTCTGATCCGTCGCGCCTATCGTTTTGGCAAGCTGCTTGGTTTTGACGAGCCCTTTCTGTGCGACACCGCTGATCAGGTCGTGAGCGAGATGGGCGGCACTTTTCCGGAGCTCGTCGCCAGCAGGGAGTTCATGGTCCGCGTCGTGCGCCAGGAAGAAGAGCGTTTCGGCGAAACCCTGGACAAGGGCCTGCGCATTCTGGAGGACGAGATGGCCGGCCTCAAGGCTGACGGCCTTTCGACCATCAGCGGCGAGACGGCTTTCAAGCTCTATGACACCTACGGTTTCCCGCTCGATATCGTCAACGATATCGCTGAAAAGCAGGGTTTCAGCGTGGATGAAGCCGGTTTTCGCGAGCACATGGCCGTGCAGAAAAAGAAATCCAAGCAGGCTTGGGCGGGTTCCGGCGACAAGGGATTGGCCGGACAGTTCGCATCCCTCACGGGAGCGGGGCTGGAGTCGGAATTCATCGGCTACGACTGCCTGGCCGCGACCAGCCGCATTGTCGCATTGCTTGACGCCGAGGGGCAGCCGGTCGAGCGTTTGAATTCAGGCACGGGCTTCATGGTCACCTTGAAGACTCCTTTCTACGGCGAGTCGGGCGGACAGATGGGAGACACCGGCCGCGTGCAGGCGCCCACGGGCAGTGCCAGGGTCCTGGACACCCTGAAGCCCGCTGCCGGACTCATCGTGCACAAGATCGAAGTCGGAGGCGGAGAGATTCTGGCCGACCAGGAAGTGGAACTTTTTGTCGAGGAGGGCGAGCGTATCGCCACGGCGCGCAACCACTCCGCCACTCACCTGCTGCACGCGGCCCTGCGCCGGGTGCTGGGCGAACATGTCAAGCAGGCCGGGTCCCTGGTCGGGCCTTCACGGCTTCGCTTCGACTTTACGCACATAAGCGGCCTTTCTGCGGAAGAACTGCAAAAGGTCGAGGACGAGGTCAACCGGGCCATCCTGGCCGATGCGCCCATCGTCACCCAGGTCATGTCCTATGATGCGGCCGTGCAGCAGAAGCAGGCCATGGCCCTTTTCGGGGAAAAATACGAGGCCGACGTGCGCGTGGTCGAGATGGCGGGCGAATCCGTTGAACTCTGCGGCGGAACCCATTTGTCCTCCACGGGGCAGGCCGGAACGTTCGTCATTCTTTCCGAGGCGGGCATCGCCGCGGGCGTGCGCCGCATCGAGGCCCTGACCGGCTGGGACGCCCTGCGTCACTGGCAGGCGCAGCGCGAGGAAGTGCGCTCGGCGGCAGCCGCGCTCAAGGCCGCGCCTCATGAGCTGGGCAAGAAGATCATCGCCCTGCAGGATCAGTCCAAGGCGCTGGCCCGCGAGCTGCAAACCCTGCAGGCCAAAGTCATGTCCGAGAGCGGCAAGGATCTGGCCTCGGAGGCCAAGGACATCGCCGGAATGAAGGTGCTGGCCAGAAAGATCGACGCACCGGACATGAACGCACTCAGGAATCTCATGGACGATCTGCGCTCCAAGCTCTCAAGCGGCATCATCGCCCTGGCCGCCGAGATCGACGGCAAGGCCATGCTCGTGCTCGCGGTCAGCAAGGATCTGCACGGGCGCTACACGGCCCCGGCGCTCATCAAGGAAGTCTCGGGGGAGATCAAGGGCGGCGGCGGCGGCCGGCCCGACCTGGCTCAGGCCGGAGGCTCGGAGCCAGAGGGCATAGACCGGGCGCTGGCGAAGCTGGAAGCCTTCCTCGCCAAGTAAAAGCAAGGAGCCGCCGAACATGGCGGCTCTTTTTTTTAGGCAAGCCCGGGGGCGCGAATTTGCCTCGCGGACGCATCGAAGCGCCCCGCGTGGCGGGATTTGTCAGTTTTTAGAATGCATTGCCGGGTGCGGTCCGAAGGACTACACCGTCACGCTGATCATGGAATTGACGGTGCGGGTCTGAAAGGCTTGTTGGCTGTAGGCTCCTGCGCGGAGGCGCTGCAGGTTCGCGTTTTGGGAATAGTCTCCGGCGGGTCTGTACGGGGAAACGTGCTGGGTCAGATACTGTAGTTCCAGTTCCTGCGCGAAATCCTTGAGGATTTTTGGCGCGGGTTCGTCCAGGGAGATGTTTTGGGTGCTCAGGCTTACGCCGAGCTTGCCGAGCTGCACGGCAACGGTGCGGGTGGATACCTTCGCCATGAGCATTTCCCGCGACTGCCCGCCATTCCACTTCGCGTCGGAGCCAAGGCTCTGACTGGAATATGAATTTAGGGGATCGACGGTCATGGGGAAGTCCTTCCTGCACGGGATTTTAGTACTGCTTACGATTGCCGGGGGATTTTGACAAGCACGAGAAAAATGCCGCCTTCCCGGCAACTTGCATGGCAAGCTGTGCGGCTTGAAGCATGCGGAGTCCGGGAGCGTACGCTACCTGGGGCAGATATCGCCGTCTTTGAGGACGTCATCAACGCGTCTTCGGGCAAAGGCGCATAAGCCCTTTGCCATGGGGCGTGGGTGCCACGGCCCCGGAAATCGCGCGAAGGCCGGGACTTCTCCAGCTTGTCACTTTCGTATTCTCCCGATACACAACCGGTTCCGGGTATTCGCTCGGAACCGGTTGCTTGCGCCTTTGCGCACCGTGAATCCGTTACCGTTTTTCCGTTGCCGTCGACAGGCAAATTTTAGGATATGTTATGGCTCAATACGTTGGTGTTTCTTTCAGACGCCAGGGACAGATATATTATTTTTTGGCCACGCCGTTCGTGCTTTCCCTGCATGACATGGTCCTGGTCAAAACCGAGGAAGGGATCGGATTCGGGGAGATAGTGGCCTTGCGCGACAGTCTGCCCGAAGGCCTGGACCTGGAGTCGATCAAACCGATCTATCGCCCGGCCACGGCCGAAGATGTGGAGATTGGCCGCGAAAATGACGAGCTGGCCAAAGACGCCCGCAAGTACTGCCAGAAATCCATGGCGCGGATGAATCTGGACATGAAACTTGTGGACGTTGAGATCTACTTCGACAAAAGCAAGATGATCTTCTACTTCACGGCTCCGGGCCGGGTCGATTTTCGGGAACTGGTCAAGGATCTGGTGCGAAATTACCGCACCCGCATCGAGTTGCGCCAGATCGGCGTGCGTCATGAAACGCAGATGATCGGGGCGCTCGGCAATTGCGGACAGATGTGCTGCTGCCGCCGCTACCTGCGGCGCTTCGAGCCGGTGACCATCAAGATGGCCAAGGACCAGAACCTCTTTTTGAATCCGGCGAAGATTTCCGGGGTTTGTGGCCGCCTGCTGTGCTGCCTGGCCTACGAGAAAGAAAATTATGCGGATTTTCAGCGCCGTGCCCCCAAGCTGGGCCGCCGCTACATGACCACGCAGGGCCCCATGAAAACCCTGCGGGCCAACATGTTTCGAGATTCCGTCAGCGTTCTGAACGAGGTCGGGGATGAGCTGGATTTTTCCCTGGCCGACTGGGCGGCCATGGTCCTGCCGGATCAGCCGCGCATGACCGCCCGTGACGATGCCCCCGAGGACGTCCCTGCCGAGCTGGCCGCGCTCATGGACCCGGAGCTCAGAAACAAGACCGCGCGCCCGGAGCGCAGGCCCAAACCCCCTCGCAGGGATCAGCGTCCCCGCTCCGGCGGTGAGCGCCCCTCCGGCCCCAAAACGGATCGCCCGGAGCGTTCCGAACGGACTGATCGTTCCGAACGTTCAGATCGTCCAGATCGTCCAGATCGTTCCGATCGCCCCGCCCGTTCCGATCGGCCAGACCGTCCTGATCGGCCCGAGCGTGGTCCTTCCCGTCCCAAAAGCGACGATGCGCCGACGCCGCCCGCAGACCGCCCCGAGAGCCGGCCGGAGGGTTCCGATCAGCAGCGAGAACGCAAGGAATACCGGCCCAGGGACAAGCGGCGAAGGTCAGGTCCCGGGCGCAAGGATCATTCACCCAAGCCCTCCGGGCAGCAATAAATTCCGGCAGACAAGGAGAATCGCTTGAAACCGTTTTTCATATCCACACCCATATACTACGTGAACGCCCGGCCCCATCTGGGGCACGGATATACGACCATTGTCGCCGACAGCGTGAGCCGTTTTCATCGCCTCAAGGGCGACGCGACATTTTTTCTGACCGGCACCGACGAGCATGGCGACAAGATCGTGCAGGCCGCCGAGGCGGCCGGGCAGGATCCCAAGGCCTATTCCGACACCATCAGCCAGCTTTTCAAGGACCTCTGGCCCGTGCTGGAAGTGACCAACGATCAGTTCATCCGGACCACGGACCTGAAGCATAAGGCGTGCGTGCGTCACGTCTTGCAGACCGTGTACGACAAGGGAGACATCTACTTCGACGAGTACGGCGGGCACTACTGCTTCGGGTGCGAGCGTTTCTACACGGACAAGGAGCTGGTGGACGGCAAGTGCCCGGACCATCAGACCGTGCCCACGTTCATCAAGGAAAAGAACTACTTTTTCCGCATGAGCAAGTATCTGGAGCCGCTGCGCGAGCATATCGAGGCCAATCCGGACTTCATCCAGCCCGAGCGCTATCGTAACGAGGTCCTGTCCATGCTCAAGGAGGACCTGGGCGATCTGTGCATTTCCCGGCCGAAAACGCGGCTGACCTGGGGCATCGAGCTGCCCTTCGATGCCGATTTTGTCACCTATGTGTGGTTCGACGCGCTCATCAACTACATTTCGGCTCTTGGCTATCCCGACGGCGAGGATTTCCGCAAATACTGGTCCGGGGCGCATCATCTGGTGGCCAAGGACATCCTGAAGCCGCACGCCGTATTCTGGCCGACCATGCTCATGTCGGCGGGGATTCCGCTCTACAAGGGGCTGCGCGTGCATGGGTACTGGACCGTGAACGAGACCAAGATGTCCAAGAGCATAGGCAACGTCGTCGCCCCGCTGGACATGGCCCAGAAATACGGCCTCAGCGCTTTTCGCTACTTTCTGCTGTCGGAGATGAGCTTCGGCCAGGACTCCTCTTTCAGCGAGGACGCCCTGGTTGGACGCTTCAACGCCGACCTGGCCAACGATCTGGGCAATCTCTTTTCGCGCAGCCTGTCCATGACCCACAAGTATTTCGGAGGGGTGGTGCCTGAATGCGGGGAGCTGCTCGATCTCGATCGGGAGGTGCTTGAACTCGGGCACAATGCCATGGCCAATTATCAGACCCAGTTCGAACACTTCCAGTTTTCAAGAGCGCTCAAATCCCTGTGGGAGCTGGTCCGCCATCTGAACAAATACATCGATTCTTCGGCTCCCTGGACCCTCTACAAGAACAAGGACATGAATCGCCTGGGGACGGTACTCTACGTCATCCTCGAAGGCATGCGCAAGGTGGCCGTGCATCTGTGGCCCGTCATGCCGAGCACGAGCGAGACCATGCTGGCCCAGCTCGGGGTGAAGTTCAGCGTCGAGAGCACGGACCTCGAGTCCGAGACTTCCTCCTGGTTTGGCCTGGCTCCCGGCACGCCCGTCGCGGAGCGTTCCAACCTTTTCCCCCGCCAGGATCTGGAGCAGCGGGAGGAGAAGGCCGTCGAGCCCAAGAAGGCCAAGCCCGCCAAGGAGCCAAAGCCCGAACCCAAGATTGCGATGGCCTGCCCGGAATGCATCGAGTTCGAGGATTTTGCCAAGGTCGATCTGCGTGTAGGCACGGTGCTTGAGGCGAATCCTCATCCCGAAGCGGACCGCCTGCTGGTGCTCAAGATCGATACCGCCGACGAAACGCCGCGTCAGGTCGTGGCCGGTATCGCCGAGTTCTTCAAGCCTGAGGAACTGGTGGGCCGGCAAGTGGTCGTGGTCGCCAATCTGAAACCGCGCAAGCTGCGTGGTCTGGTTTCCCAGGGCATGGTGCTGGCGGTGAAGAAGGAAGGGGGCCTTGCTTTGCTTGGGCCGAGTTCGGAAGTGGCCAACGGTGGCAAGGTATCCTGATCAGGGCCGCAGCCCCGGATTCTTGATTTGAAAAGCAGAATCCCCGCCTTCGCGGGGATGAAATAATGGTGAAGCGAGTGGCCAGGGCGCTGGCCGGAACCCCGACCAGCCGCCTTGCGCCCCGCGTCATTCCCGCGAAGGCGGGAATCCATCTTCCAGACTTATCCGACGGGCCCGCGCCATCATTTGGTGCGGGCCCGTTTTATTGCTGGCTTCCTAAAAAAGTCCGCTGATCACACCCTTTTCGTCGATGTCGATTTTTTCCGCCGAGGGCACTTCCGGCAGGCCGGGCATGCGCATCATGTTGCCGGTGATGGGGACCAGAAACCCCGCTCCAGAGGCGATCTCGACTTCGCGCACGGTGGCTACGAAATCCCGTGGGCGGCCGCGCAGCCCCGGCTGGTCCGAGAGGGAGCTTTGGGTCTTGGCGATGCACACGGGCAATCCCTCAAGGCCCAGTTGCTTGACTTTTTCCAGATCCTTCAGCGCGCCGGGCGCATATTCCACCGAGGCCGCGCCGTAGACGCGGGTGGCGATGATCTCGATCTTTTCGCGCACGCTCTGGTTCCAGTCGTACAGCGGCTTGTAGTGCGCGGTGCACTGGTCGGCCGTGGCCGCGACAAGTTCCGCCAGTTCTTCGGCCCCTTCCCCGCCCTTCTCCCAGGCTTCCATGACGGCGGCCTGCACCCCCATGAACTGACAGTGGTCGAGGATGACCTGATGCTCTTCATCCGTGTCCGTGGCGAAGCGGTTGATGGCCACGATGGGCGTGAGATGAAAGAGGCGCACGTTCTCGATCTGCTTGGTGAGATTCTCAAGTCCCCGGCTGAGAGCCTTGGCGTTTGGTACGGACAGGTGCGCAAGCTCGACCCCTCCGTGGTATTTGAGCGCCCGCACCGTGGCCACCAGGACCACTGCGCAGGGATCGAATCCGGCGGACTGGCACTTGATGTCCAGGAATTTTTCACCGCCAAGGTCAAAGCCGAAACCCGCCTCCGTGACCACGTAGTCGGCCAGGCAAAGGCCCGTGCGGGTGGCGATGACCGTGTTGGTGCCCTGGGCGATATTGGCGAATGGACCGCCGTGCATGATGGCCGGGTTGCCTTCCAGAGATTGGATGAGGTTGGGCTTGACGGCTTCCTTGAGCAGGGCGGCCATGGCACCCTGGGCGTTCAGGTCCCGGGCATGGATGGGTTCGCGGGCAAAGGTGAACCCGAGAAAGATGTCTCCCAGGCGGCGTTTGAGGTCCGGCAGATCGTCGGCCAGGCAGAGGATGGCCATGATCTCCGAGGCCGCCGTGATGTCGAAGCCGGTCTCGCGGGGCACGCCGTGTGCCAGGCCTCCCAGACCGCAGACCAGACGCCGAAGCGAGCGGTCGTTCATGTCCATGACCCGCTTCCAGGCCACGGTCCGGCCGTCGAGATTGAGCGAGCGGTTTTTGCTCTGCAGATTGTTGTCGATGAGGGCGGCCAGCAGGTTGTTGGCTTTTTCGATGGCGGCGAAGTCCCCGGTGAAGTGGAGGTTGATGTCCTCCATGGGCAAAAGCTGCGAATAGCCGCCGCCGGTGGCGCCGCCCTTGATGCCGAACACCGGGCCGAGCGACGGTTCGCGCAGCACGACCATGGACTTCTTGCCGATGCGGTTCAGCCCGTCGTTCAACCCTATGGACACGGTGGTCTTGCCCTCACCGGCCGGGGTCGGGGTGATGGCCGAAACGAGGATGAGCTTGCCGTATTTGCACTGGTCCTTTTCGGCCAGGGCTAGCGGGAGCTTGGCCTTGTATTTGCCATAGGGTTCGAGCTGGTCGTCCCCGAGGCCGAGTTTTGCCGCGATGTCGCGGATGTGATGCATCTTGGCTTTTTGGGCGATGTCGATGTCGGACTGCACGGCCTTGGGCATGGGGCTCTCCTGGCTTATTTGTGATCGGGGCAGAAGGGGCAGAGGCACTGTTCGAGTTCGAGTTCGTAGCCGAAACGCTCCCGCACGGTTTTGCGGCAAATCTCGACCAGGTCGAGCACATCCCGGCATGTGGCGTTGTCGACGTTGACGATGAATCCTGCGTGTTTTTCCGAAACCTGCGCTCCGCCCACGCGCAGGCCCTTGAGGCCCGCCTGATCGATGAGCTGGGAAGCGTAGGCTCCTGTGGGACGTTTGAAGACGCTGCCGGCGGATGGAAATTCAAGCGGTTGCTTTTCCTTGCGCCGGGCCAGTATTTCCTTGCGCTTGATCAGCAGGGGGCTAGGGTCGGATTGCGGTAGATTCCAGGTTCCGGCCAGCACGACCGCTTCGCGCAGGGCCAGGGCCTGGCGGTAGCCGAACCCGCATTCCTCTTTGGGAATGTCGATCACGCGTCCGCCTTTGGTCAGGATCGTGACGCAGACGAGGTGGTCCGAGATTTCGTGGCCGTAGGCGCCGGCGTTCATGTACAGCGCCCCGCCGAGAGTTCCTGGAATGCCCGAGAGACATTCGATTCCTCCCAGACCCTCGCGCAGGCATTCCAGAACCCAGGCGTCCATGGTCTTTCCGGCTTCCGCGCGCACGGTGCCGCCATCGCGGACGCAGGCCGTCATTTCGCTGGTGGAGATGACGGGCAGGAGGATTTCGTCGTCCGGGAAAAGGGTGTTGGCCCCGCCGCCGTGAATCCAGAAAGCAGTGTTTTCGGCGCGATGACGGAGCACGATTTCCGCCAATTCCTGCGCGTTTTCCGGGAAAAAGATATCTTTTGCCACGCCTCCGATACGGAAGGTGCAATAGTTCTTGAGGGGGGCGTTTTGGAGGTGCTTCATGCTATGCCTAAGTACTCCCGCTGCCTGAAGTGTGCAATATTGCGGTGCGGCCGTTGACCATGTAGGGAACACTAAACCATGCCGGTCAAATTGGAATGCGCGGTGTTTGCGAAAGCAGGAACCGGCATGGGTTTGACGCATTCTTGAGTTATCGTCGATTCAAAATAAAATTCCAATCATTCGAGATCATTATGAAGCTTTCCGCGAAATCCAGATATGCGTCCCGGATTCTCCTTGACCTGGCCCTGCACAACGAGGGCGTGCCCCATCGCGTGAACGACATTTCAGAACGCACGGGCATCACAGTGCCGTTCATCGAACAAATCATCAAGCCCCTGAAGCACGCCGGGATGGTCACCAGCAAGCGCGGCGCATCAGGCGGGCACCAGCTGAGCCGTTCGCCGGAGAATATCTCCCTGGGAGACATCGTGCGCATCATGGAAGGCTCGGTGGAGCTTTCGGCCTGCTTGAGCGCGCCGGAGCTGTGCGAAAAGACGGACGTCTGTCCTACCCGAGCGGCCTGGCAGCGGGCCACGGATGCCATGCTGCGCGAGCTGGACACCATCAGCCTGGCCGAGCTGGCCAAGGGCGCGCCCAATTGTTGCCAGCTGTCCGACGACTATTTCGAGCGCGACAGCTAGCTCCCTGTTTGACAAAGATTTTTCCCCCTGTCAGAATTCGTGGTTCCGCATTTTTGGGTCGGAACTTTCTGCAGCTGGAGGCACAATGAGCATTCCTTCGGGATTTCAATTTTCAACCGCGCAGTGCGGTTTCAAGCGACCTGGGCGCTCCGATCTGGGGCTGGTGGTCAGCACGGTCCCGGCGGTTGCGGCCGGCGTCTTCACCACCAACCGTTTTCAGGCCGCTCCCGTGCTCGTGGCCCGGGAGATCCTTGAAAAAGGGCCTTCGGGCATCCGCGCCATCGTGGTCAATTCCGGACAGGCCAACGCCTGTACAGGGCAGGAAGGCATTGCGAATTGTCGGGCCACCCTTGAAATGCTGTCCGCCCTCGGCCTTGAAGCTACGGCGATTCTGCCGGCATCCACGGGAGTTATCGGCGACCAGCTCAAGATGGAGCTCTGGGAAAAGGGAATCCCCGCCCTGCGCGACAATCTTGGCCGGATGGGGCTGGTGGACATGGCCCGGGCGATCATGACCACGGACACTTTTCCCAAACTCGCCGTGCGCGAGGCCCGGCTTTCCTCCGGCACGGTCCGTCTGGCCGGGTTCTGCAAGGGTGCGGGCATGATCTGCCCGAACATGGCCACGATGCTCGGCTTCATCCTGTGCGACGCCGGTGTCGAACAGGAGTGGTGGCAGGCCGCCCTGGCCCGCTGCGTGGACAGGAGCTTCAACGCCATCACCGTTGACGGCGATACCAGCACCAATGATTGTGTTCTGGCCTTGGCCAACGGCACTGCAGCCGAGGCGCGGGGAGCGGATCTGGATCTTCTGGAGGAGGCGCTGCTCGAAATCTGTCAGGATCTGGCCTACATGATCGTGCAGGACGCCGAGGGTGGAACCAAGGTCATGCGTATCAATGTTAGCGGCGCGGCCAGCATGGCCGACGCGCAGCTTGCCGCGCGGGCGGTGGGCAATTCTCCGCTGGTCAAGACCGCTCTGTATGGCCGCGATCCCAACTGGGGCCGGATTGTGGCCGCCCTGGGCCGCAGCGGAGCCGCGTTCACGCCCGAAGATGTGGTCGTGCGCATCGCGGGCATGACCATTTTCCGTCAGGGCACTCCGGTCAAGGCGGACTGGGACAGCCTTCTGGCCTCGGCCCTGCGCCGGGACGTTGTCGATATCGACCTGGAGCTTCATGCCGGAGAGGCCGAGCTTATGCTCATGGCGTCCGATTTCACCGAGGAGTACATAAAGATCAATGCTGAATACCGAACCTGAAGCCAATACCATGACGGACCAAACCTGGAAGCGTCTGGCCGATTTTGTTTTCGAGCTTGGCATGTTGCGCAAGACGCCGCGCACCGGATACCAGTTTCTGGGTTCGGGAGCCGAAAACGTGGCCGAGCATTCCTTCCGCACGGCCATGATCGGCTACATGCTGGCGCGCAAGGCCGGTGCGGACGTGGCCAGGACCGTATTCCTGTGCCTCTTCCATGATGTGCACGAGGCCCGTATCGGCGATTTCAATTACGTGAATCGCATCTACAACACGAGCAACCCGGTTCTGGCCATCACGCACGCCCTGGAGGGCACCGGCCTGCGGGAGGAGGCGCTCGGACTTTGGCACGAGCTGGAGGCCGGCGTGACGCTTGAGTCCAGATTGGCGCAAGATGCGGACCAGCTCGATTTCATCGCCAACCTGAAGGAAGAACAGGATTTGGGCAATCCCTATGCGTCCAAATGGCTGGACCATGCGGTGTTGCGACTCAAAACGGACCCGGCCCTGGAGCTTGCCCGGGCCATACAGACCACGGACCAGTCGGACTGGTGGTTTGTGCGGCCGGATGAGTCCTGGTGGCGCAAGGGGAACGGCAAGCCCCGCCCCTAGCGGATCATGACAGCGCCAGAAGCAAGCAGGTTCCGTCACGGGAGGGCAGTTTTCAGCTTTTTTCTGGCTCTTTGCCTGCACGTCATTCCTGCCTGGTTTGTCGTTTTCGGACCGATTTACGGTCTGCCAAGCGTCCTTGAACTCAACCTCGACACCATCAACATGTACCGCGAACGAATTTTTCGCGAGCAGCAAGCCCGGGCCGTTTCCCCGCTGGATTCGGCGCCATTGCATATCTCCGTGGATGTGCAGACGCGTCCCGATACGCGCAAGCGGGTCTCGAAGCCTCGCAGCGAAGCGGATCTGAAACGCGCCAGGGCTGTGCAGCGAGCCATCCGGTCCCTGTGGGAAAACATGTCTCCTGACAGCACCGGCTACGCTTTGGTCAGCCTGAGCATTCTCGAAGACGGCAGGATCGGCGAGTTTGTGGTCAATCGTGTTTCCGGCGACCAGGAGTTCCAGGCCTTTCTGCTCTTGTTTCTGTCCACGCTCAAATCCACGTATGGCAATTCAGCCGGACCCGGAGAATCTCTGTGGATTGAATGCGAATTCGTGATTCAACCTTTGGCGCGCAAGGAGGCTTCGTGATTGTAGCGGTCATGTCCGATACGCACCTGGATCAACCCGATGACCTGCTGGCCGCGATTTTCGAACGCCACTGCCGTGAAGCCGACGTGCTTCTGCATTGCGGGGACTGCGTGAGCGAGGAAACATGGTCGTTTCTCAATTCCCATCCCAGATTCTATTCCGTGCAGGGCAACTGCGACCTGTCCCCCCTGAACGGTACCCTGCCCGTGCTGCGCGAGCTTGAGCTGGAAGGATTTCGGCTGGGCATGGGACATGGATGGGGGCCGCGTTCCAGGGTGGGAGACGTCGTCGCGGGCCGATTTCAGGGCGTGGACATTGTCTGCTACGGACACACGCATATACGTGACTGGCGGCTGTCGTCCGAAGGCGTGCGCCTGCTCAATCCCGGCTCTCTGTTTTGGCCAAGGTCCGGCGAGGGCGGGATGGCCCGGCTCCATCTCACGTCCGGGCAGGAGCCCGAAGTGGAGTGGATCACCATCTGAAGGAACCTCGCCGACACGCATGAAAAAAGCCCGCCTCAGTCGAGACGGGCTTTCGCATTTTTCAGGGAACGCCAGTGGCGGCGCTAGTTTTCGAGCAGCGCGGGGTTGGTGATGCGCACATCCGCCTTGGCGCGCAGATCCGCGACAAAGGCCTGCACGGTCTGCTCTTCGGCGCGCTCATTGAGGGAGGTCAGCCATAATTCCTTCTCCGCGGCCCATTCTTCTTCAGCCGGAGGAGTCACCTTGTCGGCCCTGGCCAGAACGTAGCCTTCGGGGAAGGCGTATGCCTCGGGCAGCCATGAACCGGCTTCAGTTTCAAAGGCCTTGCTGGCCAGCAGCTGATTCATGCCCAGACCGGATATGGATCCTTGCCGCCCGAAGGGTTCCGTTTCCTTCAGCGTGGCGTCGGCCAGGGACTCACCCTTGAGAAGCGTTTCCAGATCCTTTTCCGCGGCGGTCTTGGCCATTTTCAGGGCTTCTTCACGAGTGATGGCCGCGACGATCTCAGTCTTGACCGCTTCCAGCGGCTTCACGCTTTCGGCCACCTGCTCAAGCTTGGTGGCAAGCAGGTATCCGTCGGCAATGGGGAGCGGGGACTGTGTCGTGATGTCCAGGGGCAGGTCGAACAGAGTCTGGGCGTTTTCCGGAGAAAGGCCGGGCAGTTCCTTTGGTCCTTGATTCTTGGCGAAGTAGCCCGATTCGCGGACTTCGAGCTTCAGGCCAATGGCCTTGGCCACGGCATCGAGAGGCTCGTCAACGAGCACCATCTCCAGGGCCTGGTCCAGGCGATCCTGCAGCGTTTCCGCCGCGCGATCCTCGGCGATGATATTTGCGATGTCGGTCGCGACAGATTCAAAGTCCTGATATCCCGCAGGCTTGACGTCTTCAACGCTTATCAGATGAAAGCCGAACTGGGTGCGGACCGGCTCGCTGACAGCACCCTTTTCAAGGGCGAAGGCGGCGTCTTCGAAGGGCTTGACCATCCTGCCACGTCCGAACCAGCCAAGTTCACCGCCGGTCTGGGTGCCGGAGGGGTCCTCGGTGTATTTCGCGGCGACCTCGGCAAAGGACTTGCCTGCCGCGAGGTCCTTCTGGGCGGCCTCGATGGTCTGCATGGCCTTTTTCACAGCCGCGTCATCGGCGTTTTCGTCAACACGCACAAGAAGGTGGCGGGCCCTGACCTGCTCTTCGATCTTGAACTGTTCCTTGTTCTCGGCGTAGTATTTTTCGGTTTCCTCGGGGGAGACGAGCGAAAGGTCGGCCAAGGTCGCGGGGGTGAGCAGCAGGTAGGCGATTTTGGCCCGGGCGGGCACGGCATAGTTGGCCTTGCGCGCCTCATAATATTCGTTGATGCGCTCTTCCGTGGCGTTGACCTGATCCTGGTAGCGTTCCCACGGGTACATCACATAGGATATCACCGCTGTGCTGCGCCCGTATATATAGAAGTCGCGGGCTTGATCCTCGCCGAGACGTCCGGGCAGGCCGACGTAGGTCCGCAGCTTGTCCATGGTCATCCCGCGCATGTATTCGGACTCGAATTTGCCGGGAGTGAGGTTGTTGGCACGCAGCACGTTCTGGTAGGCGCCCGGGTCGAAGACGTTGCTTTCGTTCTGGAAGGCTGGAATGAGATGAATCTCCTTGGCCAGCTCTTCCTTGGAAACGGTCAGGCCGAGCTTTGCAGCCTGCTGCATCATCAGCTCTTCGATGACCATCTGTTCAAGGATCTGCCTTTTGAATCCCATCTGGGCCAGAATTTCGGCAGTCAGGTTCGGGTTTTGGCTGCGCGCGAGTTCAAGGCTGCGCTGCACGCGTTCCTGGAAAGGCCGGAAGAGAATGGGGGAATCATTGACCGTGGCAACGACGGTGGTCTGGTCGTTTTGCACGCGATTCATGCCAAAGGCCAAAACGAAAACGGCAATGATGATGCCGAAGAGGATTTTTATTCCCCAACTTTGGGCGCCCTGGCGCAGGATATCAAGCATGGAATCTCCGACAAAGTGTCTGAAGTTAAAAATAATGGGAACTTCCCCGAGAGGCTTTTATTTTTGCCTGTCGTTGACGTAATTGAGCAAACCGCCCGCCTTGATAATGGCTATTTCATTACCCGTCAAATCATGGGTCAAAGTGAGCTGTCTGCCTTCCGATGTCGAGGCCAAAAGAGTCGCCCCGGGTGCGAGAGCGCCAAGCTCGATGCGCAGGACATCGCCCTGGGCCAGCGAGTCGTAGTCGGCCTCGTTGGCGAGCATCAGGGGAAGGATGCCGAAATTGATCAGGTTCGCCTTGTGAATGCGGGCAAAGGACTTGGTCAGAACTACCCGGACGCCGAGATGACGGGGTGCGAGCGCCGCATGTTCGCGGCTGGAGCCTTGTCCGTAGTTGTCGCCGCCGAGGATGAGCCCTTGGCCGGCGGCTTCGGCCCGGGTCACGAAATCCTTGTCCACGCGCTCGAAGACGTGTCTGCTGATGGCCGGAATGTTGGAGCGCAGGGCGGTGATGGCCGCGCCGGCAGGCATGATGTGGTCAGTGGTGATGTTGTCCCCAACCTTGATCACCACGGGCAACTCCAGAACATCCGGCAGCCTGTCGAAGGGCGACAGAGGCACGATGTTGGGCCCGCGCAGGATTTCAACCTCGCCCCCATCCTCGGGCGGGAAGGCGAAAAGATGGCGGATGGACGGCGCCGTGGCCGGCAGGGACGGTTTGGAAACGGTCTTGGTCCAGGTTGCCGGGTCGGTGAACTTGCCGTTCAGGGCGCAAAAAGCGGCGGTGATGGGGCTCACCAGATAAACCTGTCCGTCCTGGGTTCCGCTGCGACCCTCGAAATTGCGGTTGAAGGTCCGGGCGCTGACGCCGCCGCTGGACGGAGAGCCGCCCATGCCGATGCACGGGCCGCAGGAGCATTCCATGAGCCGCCCGCCGGCGTCGAGGATGAGATCGAGCAGGCCTTCGCTCATGAGCATTTTGAGCACCTGTTTGGAGCCCGGCGACAGGAGCAGGTCGGTGTTCGGGGCGATGTGTTCATGCTTGAGTATTTGGGCCACGCTCTGCAGGTCCGAGTATGAGGAGTTGGTGCAGGAGCCGATGGCCACCTGATCGACATTCATTCCGTCGAGTTCGGCCACGGGGACGACCCTGTCTGGCATGTGCGGCTGGGCGGCCAGGGGCGCAAGGCTGCTCAGGTCGATGACTATTTCACGGTCATAGGCGGCTCCTTCGTCGGCGGCCAGAGGCGTGAAGTCCTTTTCCCTGCCCATGAGCGCAAGAAATGCGCGGGTCTGCTCGTCGCTCGGAAAGATGGACGCCGTGGCGCCCAGCTCCGCGCCCATGTTGGTGATGGTCGCGCGTTCCGGAACGCTCAAGGTGGCGACGCCCGGACCGTGGTACTCCATGACCGCGCCCACGCCGCCCTTGACGCTCAGGATGCCGAGCAGGTGCAGGATGACGTCCTTGGCCGAGGCGAATCCTGTCAGTTGCCCTTCGAGGCGGATCTTGAAGACCTTGGGCATGGTGATGGTGTAGGGTTCTCCGGCCATGGCCAGGGCCACGGAGAGGCCTCCGGCGCCCATGGACAGGCTGCCGATGCCGCCGGCAGTGGGCGTGTGCGAGTCGGACCCGATGAGCGTCTTGCCCGGAATCGCGAAATTTTCCAGATGCAGCTGGTGACAGATGCCGGTGCCGGGAGGGGAGAAAACGATGCCGTACTTGGCGGCCACGCTGCGCAGGTAACGGTGGTCATCAGGGTTGCGAAAGCCCATCTGCAGGGTGTTGTGATCGACATAGCTGACGGACAGTTCCGTCTTGACCCGGGGCAGGCCGATGGCTTCCCACTGCAGGTAGGCCATGGTCCCGGTGGCGTCCTGGGTCAAAGTTTGGTCTATCTTGATGGCCACTTCGTTTCCGGGCTGCATATCGCCTTCAACGAGGTGCGCCGCGATGATTTTCTGGGTGAGGTTCTGGTTCATGCGCGCTCCTTCAATTTTGCCGTTGAATATCTTTGAAAAAAGGCTCCCAGCCGGAGCTGGGAGCCTGAATCGTTGGGCTTACCAAGTGGATGCAAGCCGCCTGAGCTTGACTTTCAGAATCTGAATTTCAGTATCCAGGCGCAGGTTGCCCTGCTGCAGCCGGAAAATCTCCTCGTGAAAGGTTATTCCGCGCGCGGGATCTTCGCGCTGCAGCAACTCTTTTACCTTGGCCTGGGCTTCGGCCTGCTCGGCCTTGAACCTGCCGATTTCCTTTTCGATGGTCTCAATCTGTTGTGATTCGGATTCGTTTACGCTTTGGCTTGTCATCTTGAGTTTCGTCTACCTGTTCTTCGATCCGTGAGGAATTTATGAAGTTTTGAGGGCTTGGAAGGTTCATGAAAATTTTCCAGAACCAGGGCCAGGCCGAGGAGATATTGTCCGCATTGGTCATGCAGACCCCCGGATGCGTGAAGGATATGAGCGATCCAGCCAGCGTCCAGTATGGGCCGGGACTCTGCCAGGGCGACTCGCTGACTTTCTTGGCGTTGGGCAGTCCCAGCTGCAACAGCCCGGGTTCAATGGCATATCCGGCACCCAGATTCTCGAGCAGGTCCTGGGCGTAATCGACATCCTCGCGCGTGGTGTCCTGTGTGATGGCGCATTGGCCGCGCAATCCCATGGACATGGCCAGCATCAAAGGCAGGTATTCCTGGCAGGAGGTTATGTCTATGGATAGTTTCTGGGGTCTGTTGCCCATGACCGAGGTGATCTGGCCGCCCTGCACGCTGATCCGCAATCCGAATTCGTGCAGGATATCCATGATGTCTTGGAGGTGGGGCGCGTAGTGAGGCCATTTTCCATGCAGGACGACCTTGCCGTCCGTAAAGAACGGAAGGACCAGCAGATGGAGGCTCATCAGCGGATCCACGGGGATATCCACCGCGGAGAGGTCAAGGCTGGTGGACGCCGGAGGTACGATGATGCTCAGGCCCTCGAACTGAAGCTCCGGATTGTGCTCCTGCAGGAACCCGATCCCCTTGCGCAGCAGCTTGCTGTTTGAAAACGATTCATGAAGCTGGATCGAAAGCCCGGATTTGTAGGTGGTGGCCGCGACAACAAGAGCCAGCACGAATTTCTTGGAAACGCCCTTGGGGATGGAGATGGTCTCCGGAAGCTGGCCACTGCTTTCCACCCTGACCGGCAAGCCGTAGCTGTGCGGTTCAACCACTGTCAGCCGGGCGCCAAGCTGCGGCAGAAGGTCCTGCACTGGCCTGACGTCATGAATCTTGAGCTTGGTGGAGCCGGTGAATTTGGCCCGGGTCACCTGCCCGAGGGCAAGGCACAGCAGGAGGTAGAAGTGGAATTTGCTCTGTCCGGCATAGATGATCTTGTTGTCCATGGACCAGGAATCGACGGGCTGGGTTTCGCATTGCCGGTTCTGGAACGTGAGCTTGAACCCGCAGAGGTTGAGGGCGTTGATCAGTTCAAGGGAAATGTCGTTCCCCTGGAATGGTGCAATGGTCAGCGGCGAGGAATTCGTGGCTCCAAGAAAAAACATCATGCTGCGCAGGATCTGGTCCCGGGGGGCATCGAGGTCTATTTCCACGGGCTTGCGCCGGGGGAAGAGGCACAGAGGTTTTTCGTTGGAGGAATTGCGCTCGACCCTGGCATAGGACAGGTTGTTCGAGAGGTGAAAGATTTTTTTGAGAATCTGGGGCTCCAGATTGTCCGCCTTGGATGCGTCGCGCCAGACCTGCCACAGCACTTTTTCCTGGTTGGGATCGGTGATGCCGAGGTTTTTGGAGCGCCTGGTGGATGCCGCCCTGGACAAAAGGTTGGTCCGGGACATGAGAAGGGAAACAAGCTTTTCGTCGAGTTGAGCCAGTTCCTGCGTCAGAGATAGAGTATTATGTTTTTCGGCCATGCGAATTCTTTCAGGCTAGGGAGGTTGATGTTCATGGGTGCATGAACGCATGATGAAAGCTGATATCAAAGATGTCCATTAACAATAAGACTTTGGGGATTGCAAGCGGTTATTGTTCGATCTAAATATAATATGCTAAAATAAAAGAAAAAACTGAAAGAAGGCACCAAGGTGCCGGATGGAGCGCCGTCAATGCCGAAAATACAGGCAGCTCAGGTTTGGCGGATATTTGCGTGGTTGATAAAAAAATCACAAAACGGTTGACAAGAAGCTCGTTGAGAAGCAAAAAGGGGTCTCCGTTTTTTTATTTGTGAAAATAAAAACAAACTATATTTAGGAGGATCCACGTTATGGCTCTCGTACCCCCGCATGGTGGAAAAGGTTTGGTTTGCTGTCTGCTTCAGGGTGCCGAACTGGCTGCCGAGCAGAAAAAGGCCGAAGGACTGAAGAAGATCGACATCAGCCCCCGCGCCAAGGGCGACCTGATCATGATGGGCATCGGCGGCTTCAGCCCGCTGAGCGGCTTCATGACCAAGGCCGACTGGAAGTCCGTGTGTGAAAATTTCACCCTGGCTGACGGCACCTTCTGGCCCGTGCCCGTGACCCTGGATGTGGATGAAGAAGTGAAGGTCGGCGAAGAGATCGCTTTGTTCGATCCCAAGAAGGGCGTCTTCATGGCCACCATGAAGGTCTCCGAAGTTTACGAAATGACCGACGCCGACAAGAAGTGGGAATGCGAGAAGGTCTACAAGGGTCAGGGCGAAGAGTCCGCCGATGACAAGTTCTGGGAAATCGCTCCCAAGGATCACCCTGGCGTGCAGATGGTTTTGGCTCAGAAGAAATACAACATTGCCGGTCCTGTCAAAGTCCTTTCCGAAGGCGACTACCGCGACAGATTCCCCGGTTGCTACATGTCTCCGGCCGAAGCCCGCGCCACCTTCGAAGAGAAAGGCTGGAGCAAGGTTGCCGCTCTGCAGCTGCGTAACCCCATGCACCGCTCTCACGAATATCTGGCCAAGATCGCTGTTGAAGTGTGTGACGGCGTTTTCATTCACTCCCTGGTCGGCAACTTGAAGCCCGGCGACATCCCGGCCGAAGTCCGCATCAAGTGCATCGACACCCTCATTGACAAATACTTCGTGAAGGCCAACGTGGTTCAGGGCGGCTATCCCCTGGATATGCGTTATGCCGGTCCCCGTGAAGGCTTGCTGCACGCCACTTTCCGCCAGAACTACGGCGTTTCCGACATGCTGATCGGCCGCGACCATGCCGGCGTCGGTGACTTCTACGGCCTGTTCGAGGCTCAGGAAATCTTTGATCGCGTTCCCAAGAATCTGGGCGCTGGCAAGGATCTGATCACCCAGCCCATGAAGATCGACTGGACCTTCTACTGCTACAAGTGTGACGGCATGGCTTCCCTGCGCACCTGCCCGCACAGCAAGGACGACCGCGTCGTTCTGTCCGGCACCAAGCTGCGCAAGGCTCTGTCCGAAGGCGCCGAGGTTGTTGACCACTTCGGCCGTGACGAAGTTCTCGTCATCCTGCGCGAATACTACTCCACTCTGACCGAGAAGGTCGAAGTGAAGATGCAGGGTGCCGCTTCCGGCGCAGCCATGTAGTTTTGATTTCAACCAACAGGGCGGGCTTTTTGTCCGCCCTGTTGATTTGGTCTTGCGACTTGAAGTCCAGCAAGGCCTATGATTGTCAATATGCGGCTTGACACGGCAAAAGTGCTTTGATAAAAGATTCACAAGCGAAAAGCTTGGGTAAAATTTTTGTTTGTTTCGGGCCTGTGGCTAAGTTGTTTTAAACTCTTTATTCGGAGGAATTATGCCAACCTTTGTTGATCCAGCAAAGTGTGATGGATGCAAGGGCGGTGAAAAGACTGCCTGTATGTACATCTGTCCTAACGACCTGATGATCCTGGACCCTGTAGAGATGAAGGCTTACAATCAGGAGCCGGCCGCTTGCTGGGAATGTTACTCCTGTATCAAGATTTGTCCCCAGGGCGCGATCACCGCTCGTCCGTATGCTGACTTCGCTCCCATGGGTGGTACCTGCATCCCGCTGCGCGGCGCAGAAGACATCATGTGGACCGTTCAGTTCCGCAATGGCGAAGTAAAGCGCTTCAAGTTCCCCATCCGCACCACTGTGGAAGGTTCCATCAAGCCCTTCGAAGGCAAGCCTGAGGCAGGGAACCTGGAAGATGAGCTTCTGTTCACCGAGACTACTTTGGCCACTCCCAAAGAAGCTCTTGGCCAGAAGATTGAAGTCGGTGAAGCAGACCTGAAGGTCACCTTCAAGTCGGCCGTCGCCTAATTCGGCGCTTTAAACGAAAGAAATTTCAGGAGGAACATATGCCTCAGATTCCTGTTAAAGACGTGATCAAGGGTCTGGCCTGCGCAGAGCCCGAACTCGTTGAGATTGATACCGACATTCTTATGGTCGGCGGTGGTATGGGTAACTGCGGTACTGCTTTCGAAGCAGTGCGCTGGGCCGACAAGGTTGGCGGCGACATCAAGATTCTCTTGGTTGACAAGGCTGCTGTCGATCGCGGCGGCGCGGTTGCTCAGGGTCTTTCCGCCATCAATACCTACATCGGCGAGAACGATGTTGACGACTATGTCCGCATGGTCCGCACCGACCTCATGGGCATCGTTCGCGAAGACTTGATCTACGACCTTGGCCGCCACGTGGATGACTCCGTTCATCTGTTCGAAGAATGGGGCCTGCCTTGCTGGGTTAAGAAAGACGGCAAAAACCTCGACGGCGCCCAGGCCAAGAAAGAGGGCATGTCCCTGCGCTCCGGTGCAGCTCCTGTCCGCTCCGGCCGCTGGCAGATCATGATCAACGGTGAGTCCTACAAGGTCATCGTTGCTGAAGCTGCAAAGAACGCCCTTGGCTCCGATCGTTACCTGGAGCGTATTTTTATCGTTAAGCTGTTGCTTGACGCCAAGACGCCCAACCGTATCGCCGGTGCTGTCGGTTTCTCTGTTCGTGAAAACAAAGTGTACGTCATCAAAGCCAACGCCATGTCCGTTGCTTGCGGTGGCGCTGTCAACGTTTACCGTCCCCGCTCCACTGGTGAAGGTCTTGGTCGTGCATGGTATCCCGTATGGAACGCCGGCTCCACCTACACCATGTGTGCTCAGGTTGGCGCTGAAATGACCATGATGGAAAACCGCTTCGTACCCGCCCGTTTCAAAGACGGTTACGGTCCGGTCGGCGCATGGTTCCTGCTCTTCAAGGCCAAAGCAACCAACGCCAAGGGTGAAGACTATTGTGTCACCAACCGCGCCATGTTGAAGCCTTACGAAGATCGCGGTTACGCCAAGGGTCACATCATCCCGACCTGTCTGCGCAACCACATGATGCTTCGCGAAATGCGCGAAGGTCGCGGTCCCATCTACATGGACACCGCCACCGCTCTGCAGACCACCTTCAAGGACCTGTCAAAGTCCGAGCAGAAGCATCTTGAGTCCGAAGCTTGGGAAGACTTCCTGGATATGTGCGTTGGTCAGGCCAACCTGTGGGCCGCCATGAACATCAAGCCCGAAGAGCGCGGTTCCGAAATCATGCCCACTGAGCCTTACCTGCTCGGTTCGCATTCCGGTTGCTGCGGTATCTGGGTTTCCGGTCCGAACGAGCCTTGGGTTCCCGAAGAGTACAAGGTCAAGGCTGACAACGGCAAGGTGTACAACCGCATGACCACCGTAAACGGTCTGTGGACATGTGCTGACGGCGTTGGCGCTTCCGGCCACAAGTTCTCCTCCGGTTCTCATGCTGAAGGCCGCATCGTTGGCAAGCAGATGGTCCGTTGGGTTGTCGATCACAAGGATTTCAAGCCCACCTTGGCTGTTTCCGCTGCTGATCTGAAGAAAGAAATCTACGATCCTTGGTACACCTACGAGCAGTTCAAGGGTGCTTCCACTGATCCGGTAGTCAACCCGAACTACATCTCCCCCAACAACTTCATGATGCGCCTCATCAAGTGCACCGATGAATACGGCGGAGGTTGCGCTACCCTGTATACCACGTCTGACAGACTGCTCGACACGGGCTTTGCCCTCCTCGACATGCTGGAAGAAGATTCCAAGAAATTGGCGGCTCGTGACCTGCACGAACTGCTTCGTTGCTGGGAGCAGTATCACAGACTGTGGACCGTTCGCCTGCACATGCAGCACATTCGTTTCCGTCAGGAAAGCCGCTACCCCGGTTTCTACTATCGCGCAGACTTCATGGGTCTGGACGATGCCAAGTGGAAGTGCTTTGTTAACTCCAAGTTCAACCCGGCCACTGGTGAAACCGAGATCTTCAAGAAACATTACTACCAGATCATCCCTGTCTAGTTTACGGGCCAAAAGGCTGCGGGTCCTTCCCGCAGCCTTTTTTCTCTATCAGGAAATAGAATGGTCTATGCATGATCTGTAACCTCTGGTAGTTATAGATTATGCTTGGGCCATTCTATTCATTTTTATGGCCTTCAACTTAAGTGCTCTGGGAGGAATCGAATGGCTAGCAACAGCATACTTGTCATCGGTGGTGGCTTTGCAGGACTCACCGCCGCCCTCGAGGCCGCTGAGATCGGTCATGAGGTCTTCATCATCGAGAAGACCCCATTTCTGGGTGGACGTGTTATGCAGCTGAACAAATATTTCCCGAAGCTGTGTCCACCTTCGTGCGGTTTGGAAATTCAGTATCAGCGGATCAAGAACAACCCCAACGTGAAGTTTTTTACCTTGGCCGAAGTGACCAAGGTGGAAGGGTCCGTTGGAAATTATGAAGTTACGGTACAGATCAAACCACGCTACGCTGGTCCCAGCAGCCCTGATCTTTCCGATTTGTGTGACGATCTTTCCACGGAAGTGGTCAATGAATACGAGTTCGGTTTGGCTACGCGCAAGCCTGTCTACATGGACGCGCCTTTTGCTTTCCCACAGCGTTATGTCGTGGATAAAGCCAGCCTGAGCGATTCGGACAAGAGCAAGGTCCAGAAATGCGACTACCTCGATCTGACCGAAGAAGAAAAGACCATCACTTTGAGCGTTGGTTCCATCGTCATCGCTACTGGCTGGAAGCCCTACGATGTGACGAATCTGTCCAACCTGGGCGCGGGCGCGGTTAAAAACTGCATTTCCAACATGCAGATGGAGCGCCTTGCATCACCTTATGGTCCGACAAACGGCAAGATTCTTCGGCCTTCCGATGGCCGTGTGCCAAAAAAGATCGCTTTTGTGCAGTGCGCCGGCTCTCGTGATGAGAACCATCTGCATTATTGTTCCTACATATGCTGCATGGCTTCCTTGAAGCAGGCTCAATATGTTCGCGAGCAGTATCCTGACGCTGAAGTGACCATCTATTACATTGATTTGCGGACTCCTGGCCGCTACGACAACTTCGCCAAGAAGATTTTGGCGGATGAGAAGATCTTTGCCGTCAAAGGCAAGGTCGCCGCGGTTGAACAGGACAACGCAGGCGATGACGTGTGGGTCACCGTTGAAGATGCGGTGTCATGCTCCAAGTCTGTCGAACGTTTCGATCTCGTGGTTCTGGCCACAGGAATGCAGCCCAGCCTGGCCGGCGCTTCCCTGCCAATTGATGTCCCGGTTGATGCCGAAGGGTTCATCGTTGGAGGGGAGGAAAAAGGTATTTTCGCCGCGGGCTGTGCCAAACAACCTCTGGACGTTATGAAGTCGGCCCAGTCTGCCACCGGGGCAGCGATGAAAGCGATCCAGACGGTGAGAGGGAGGTAGGTCATGGCCGACAAGATTGGTGTATATTTTGATGAATCAAGCCTTGGCGGGGTTCTCGACATCCAGAGACTGTGCGACGGAGTGCAGAAAAAATGGAGTGATTGCTGCCCCGTAGTCAAGGTACATCCGAGGCTGGCTACCGACGAAGGACGGGCAATGATCCAGGCGGACATCGATGCCGGACTGATCAATGCTGTCTGCGTTTGCGGTTCTTCGCCTCGCGTGGATTGGGATTTTTACAAGTTCGGGCGGGAGATCCTGGTTGACCGGGTCAACCTGCGCGAACTTTGCGTGCTTTGTTACGAAGATCCGAGCAAGGAAAAGGTCCTTCCAGGCACCACTCCCGAATTGCTTTTCAAGATGGCCAACGACTATGTGAACATGGGCGTGGTCAAATTGCAGAAAGCAGCGGTTCCGGAAGATGGCGGGATCGATGTGGTCAACCGGGTGCTGGTCATCGGCGGCGGTTGGGCCGGCATGAGCGCGGCTCTTGATGTCGCAGCTGTCGGATACGACGTGACGCTGGTTGAAAAGAAAGACATGCTGGGTGGCGCTGCCGCCGGCATGTACAAGACCATTCCTTTTGCATTCCCCTATGACGCGGCTCATGCCACGGGCGTTGAAAAGAAGATTGCCCAGGTGCAGGCCGCCGAAAAGATCGATGTACTTCTCGAATCCGAAATCGCCAGCATCGCCGGCGCTCCCGGCAATTACGAAGTGACCGTGAAGGTTGGCAAGGAAGAGCGCGTCGTGGCGGTCGGGTCCGTGGTTATCGCTACCGGATGGGTGCCGCAGGATACGGCATTCCTGAAGCCGCTCGGCTATGGAACGCTCAAGAACGTGGTCACTTCCCGTGAGTTCGAGATGATGGCCAAGGCTGGCTCCGTGGTGCGCAAGAGTGATGGCGCCAAGCCTGCGAAGGTCATGTTCCTGCTCGGATTCGGCGACAAGCTCGCCCCCTTCGAGGTCAAGGAAGAGGAAGCTCGCGCCGCCGCACTGGCCGCGGCAGAGGTCAAGGAGGCCGACGACACCCCCAAGACCAACTTCGTCAAGCAGGACACCTACAAGCATTTGTCCTACAGCTCCGAACTGACTTCGCTGACAGCCCTGAAGCAGGCGAACTATGTACGCGAATTCATTCCCGGCGGCGTGGCCATGGTGGTCTATGAGCACATGATGGTCCCCGGCATGAATGAGCTGTATTACAAGGCCGCGCAGAACGACCCGAGCGTCATGATGACCAAGGGCGTGATCCGCGAGGTTCGGGATGGTGGCGATGGCGACATCGTTGTGGTACTTGAGGACACCCTTCTCGGCGCAAAGGTCGAGATCGAAGTGGACATGCTTGTGCTGCCCACGGCCATGGTGCCCACCACCGCGCTTGATCCGATCCTGAAGCTCCAATATCGGCAGGGCCCGGCCATGCCGGACCTTGAGCTGTTCAGCGGTTACGCCGATTCCAACTACATATGCTTCCCGTACGAAACTCGCCGCACCGGCATTTATGCCGCTGGCACGGTGCGTCAGCCCATGACCATGGCCACGGCCGAGGTCGATGCCTCCGGCGCCGCCCTGAAGGCGATTCAGTGTCTTGAATCAGCGAACAGAGGCATGGCGGTTCACCCGCGTTCGGGCGATCTGTCCTTTCCGAAGTTCAACCTCGTGCGCTGCACCCAGTGCAAGCGTTGTACGGAAGAATGTCCTTTCGGCGCCCTGGACGAGGACGAAAAGGGCAATCCGATGCCCAATACCTCCCGTTGCCGCCGTTGTGGAACGTGCATGGGCGCCTGCCCTGAACGTGTCATCTTCTTCGACAACTACAACGTCGACCAGATCGGATCCATGATCAAGCAGGTCGAGGTTCCCGACGATATGGAAGTGGGCGGTCCGCGCATGCTCATTCTCGCCTGCGAGAACGATGCCTATCCTGCCCTCGACATGGCTGCCCTGCGCGGCAAGAAGTGGAGCCCCTATGTGCGCATCGTTCCGGTGCGTTGCCTTGGTTCGGTCAACACCATCTGGATTGCCGACGCCATGTCCAAGGGCACGGACGGCTGCCTGCTCCTGGGTTGCAAGTACGGTGAAGATTACCAGTGCCATTTCGTCAAGGGTTCGGACCTGTGCAGTCGGCGCATGGCCAACATCGGTGAGACCCTGGGCAAGCTTGGCATCGAAACCGAACGGGTACAGCAGATGCAGGTCGCCATTGACGAATACGACAAGGTTCCCGGCATGATTGACGAGTTTGTTGATGCGATCACCAAGCTTGGTCCCAACCCGTTCAAGGGATACTAGGAGGAGCATGTATGTCCAAAACAATTAAGATTGAGCCTAATCTGCAGTTCGTCAAGGAACTGCAGGAGGTGGGTGGTGCGGATCTCAAGAAGTGCTACCAGTGCGCTACCTGCTCTGTCGCATGCCCCATGTCTCCTGCGGACAATCCCTATCCGCGCAAGGAAATGGTCTGGGCCCAGTGGGGTCTCAAAGACAAGCTGGTCAACGACATCGACATCTGGTTGTGTCACAATTGCGGAACCTGTTCCGAACTGTGTCCTCGCGGAGCAAAACCTGGAGACCTGCTGGCCGCCCTGCGCAACATGACCTACCGCAAGTTGGTGAAGCCTGCCATTATTGGCGAGTGGATGAGTTCTCCCAAGCACCTGCCCATCCTGGCAGGTATTCCGATGGCTATTTTCGCCTTCATCTGGATGATTCGTGCCGCTCTCGTGGGCACCTTCTTTCCGCTCACGGAAGACGGCAAAATCGTTTACGGCAACCTCTTCCCCGGTGATTTCACCATTGACCCCCTGTTCGGACTGGTCGCCATCTTCGTGGCCATCTGCTTCGGGCTTGGAGTCAAGAACATGATCGACGGGTTCAAGGCCAACGTGACCGAGACGTTTGTCATCGGATACAAGAAGCCGACCTTGAAAGACGCGATCATCGCGACGATCAAGTACGATGTCCTCCAGCATTCCCGTTTCAAGAACTGCGTGGACAGCCCCGCGGATGAAGAACGGGTCAAGGGCCATCAGATTCTGTTCTACGGTTTCGTGGCCTGCGCCATTGTCACGTCAATCGTGGCCGTGGCTCACTGGGGCGGCAAGGTCATTCCCCTGCTGGCACCTGTCGGCCATACGCCCATGCCTCTTTGGCACCCGGTCAAGATCCTGGCCAACGTGGGCGCTGTGCTGCTGGTAACCGGTCTCACTCTGCTGACTCGTCGGCGCTTGAATTCGGACACCAAGAAGTCCGTTTCCAACTACTACGACTGGTATCTGCTCGGTGTGATCTGGGTTGTGACCCTGACCGGCATCGGCGCCCAGATCTTCCGTCTGGCAGGCGTCGCGCCCCTGGCCTTCTTCACGTATTATCTGCATCTGGTCAGCATCTTCATGCTGATTGCGTATCTGCCTTGGTCCAAACTTGGGCATTTGGTGTACCGCACCACAGCGCTCATTTATGCACGGTATATTGGTCGTTTGCCCATTGACGAAAAACTCATCGAAGATGACAAAATCTTTGTTATTTAATTAAAGGAGGACACCATGTCTGAAGCTCGCAAGATTTTTCCCATGGATACTTTTGTGGCCTACCTGAAGGGTGATGGCAACGCTTCCGTTGCCGAGATGCTGGGCTACCTGACCCAGAAAGACCTGGATGGCGATTCCACTCCTTTTGCCGCGGCTCTGGCCAAGGCCTGGATTTATGAGCAGCATCCCGAATTGACCAAGATGTCCAAGGGACAGATGGTCGAGCTGGGACAGTCCGTCTCCGTCGCGCCCATGCCTGTCAAGGCCAAGGCCGAAGTTGACGAAGTCTTCGCCAAGCTGGCCGACTACAAGGGCCAGATCAACGCCAAGAGCGCCAAGGTCGACGAACTGACCAAGGCCCTGGCCGCCAAGGACGCGGAGATCGCCGCCCTGAGCGCCAAGGTAAAGGAATTCGAAGGACAGAAGAAGGGCGAAGCCGAAGCTCTGTTCGTGACCACTGAAGCCCGTATCGTCGAATTCACCGGCAAGCTCGAAGCCCTGCTGAAGGAAGTCGAAGAAGTGAAGAAGACCGGCGTGGTTGTCGCAGGCGTGGCCGGCGTTGCCGCTGCCGCCGGCGCTGCTGCTCCCGCCGCTGCCGAAGCCGCTGGCGCTCCTGCCGAAACTGCTGCCGGAACCGATTTCGGTTTCTCCGGCGGATCGCAGGACCCCTTCGCCGATTCCAACTGGTAGAAGCGCACTTGCATCACTGCCTCAAAGGCTCCTCCTCCGGGGGGAGCCTTTTTTTTCAGCCTGACGCGCAGGCTGAAAGCATTGCAAGAAGGGCGTGATTCTGGGAAGTTGCCGGATCAATCACGAGAGCAGGAGGCGATGATGAAATACTGGTTGATGAAGACCGAACCGGGGTGCTTTTCCATCGATGACCTGGAGGGCGCCCCAAACCAGACCTCAAGTTGGGATGGCGTGCGTAATTTTCAGGCCCGCAATTTCATGCGCGACCAGATGAGCGTTGGCGATCTCATCCTTTTTTATCACAGCGTGAAGAATCCTGGCGTGGTTGGTATCGCCAGGGTGACACGTGAAAGCTATCCGGACCATACCGCCCAGGACCCTGGGGATCAGCATTTCGATCCGCGTTCGACGCCTGAAAATCCGTTGTGGTTCATGGTCGATGTGCAGTTCGTAGAGAAATTTGCGCATCCGGTCCCGCTCGGGTCATTGCGCGGCGTGAAGGGGCTGGAAGGGATGGAGCTTTTGAAGAAGGGCTCGCGGCTTTCGGTCATGCCGGTGACGGAAGAAGAGTTCGAGATTGTCACCCGCCTCGGGCGGCAGTGATTTCTTTCCGGATCTGCGGCCCATGGGCGTGTCTCTCGCCGTGAGACTGGCGTTTCGATATTGACGCTGGCGCGCCCAGTAGAGCCTGCTTCTTTATTTTTCCTGATTGCCTTTGTGCCTCAAGGGGGCTTTCCTGAGATAGCGCGCGAGTCCAGACAAAAAAGCTGCGACGTTGTCACGACATGGCTTTGGCTTTAAAAGACGACACTGCAAAAAGCAGCGAAAGAACCTGAGCGTCGTCCCCGCGAGGTGGGAATCCTTTCTTTTCAGGTAGTTAAAAAGGCGTCATCCCCGTTTTCAAGGGGATGACGCCTTTTTGCAGTGACGTCTTTAGAAATGAGGCGTGGGAGACTAGTGCCCCCCACCCAGATATGCCTGCTGCACCTGCTCGTTTTTGAGCAGATTTGCCGCCGTATCAGCCAGTACGATGTTGCCGACTTCCATGACATAGCCCCTGTGGGCCAGCTTGAGGGCGGCCTTGGCATTCTGTTCGACCAGGATGACGGTCACCCCGGTTTTGTTGATTTCCTTGACCGTGTCGAAGATGGATTTGACCAGAATCGGGGCCAGGCCAAGGCTTGGCTCGTCAAGGAGCAGGATCTTGGGATTGGCCATCAGCGCCCGGCCTATGGCCAGCATCTGTTGCTCTCCTCCGCTCAGGGTTCCCGCCATCTGTTTGCGCCGTTCCTGCAGGCGTGGAAAAAGCTCGTAGATCCACTTCAGGCTCTTCTGGATGCGCTCTGTGTTGGTGGACGTGAACGCTCCAAGAATGAGGTTCTCCTGAACGGTCAGGGTCGTGAAGACACGGCGACCTTCAGGACTCTGGGTGATCTTGTGCTTGACGATTTCATGCGCGGGAAGCTTGTGCAGGGCCGTGTCGCGAAAGAAGATCGTCCCTCCGGTGATGCTTACCAGCCCGCTGATGGCGTTGAGGGTTGTCGATTTCCCGGCACCGTTGGCGCCGAGGATAGTAACGATTTCGCCTTCTTCAACTTCGAGGTTGATTCCGTGCAGGGCTTCGACATTGCCATAGTTCACGCGCAGATTCTCAATTTTAAGCAGCATGTGTGGTCCTTTATTCGTCGGAGTCGACACCGAGGTAGGCTTCGATGACACGCGGGTTTGCCTGGATCTCGGCGGGCGTGCCGGACGCGATTTTCGCGCCGTGTTCCAGCACGACCAGGGATGAGCAGACACGCATGACCAGACCCATGTCGTGTTCGATCAAGAGGACCGTGATGCCTCGATCCTGGATGGCGCGGATCAGGCGGATGAGGTCATGGGTTTCCTGGTCGTTCATGCCTCCGGCCGGTTCGTCGAGCACGATGAGTTTGGGCTTGGTGGCAAGGGCGCGGGCGATTTCAAGGAGTCTTTGATTGCCGTAGGACAGGTTTTTGGCCTTGTTCTGCCATTCATGGGACAGGCCCACGAATTCCAGTTCGGCCATTGCCTGGCGCATGGACTCATGTTCCTCGCGTCGCTGGGTCGGTGTTCGGAACATGGCCGCCAGTGAGCCCGAGTGCATGCGGCAATGGCCGCCCGCGAGCACATTTTCAAGGACGCTCATGTTCTGAAACAGGCGAATGGTCTGGAAGGTGCGGGCTATGCCCCTTTCCACGATGGTGTGGGTGGGCAGGCCGACAAGGTTCTGGCCGTCAAAGAGGACCGTGCCCGTGTTGGGCTGGTAGTTGCCGGTGATGAGGTTGAAAACGGTAGTCTTGCCTGCGCCGTTGGGGCCGATGAGACCGACGATGCTGCCTGCCTCGACATCAAAGGAAACCTCGTTGACAGCCATGAGACCGCCAAAGTTCTTGCTCAGGTTTTCTATGGAGAGCAGCGTCATTTGCGACCTCCGGCGGGAAGAAGGCTGGCGACGTCATACTTCTTGGGACCGGGCGGAAGCAGGCCCTGATTCCGGAAGATCATCATGAGCACCATGGCCGCGCCGAAGACCAGCATGCGGTATTCGGCCAGACCTCGAAACAGTTCGGGCAGCCCGACCAGGAGAAACGCTCCCAGGATTACGCCGGGAATGCTTCCCGCCCCTCCCAGGATGACGATGGTGAAAAGGACCACGGATTCGGCGAAGGAAAACGACTCAGGGGCGATGATGGTCATCTTGGATGCGTAGATGGTTCCGCACATGCCGGCCCAGACAGCGCCGATGATGAAAGCCACCAGCTTGTGATGGGCGACGTTTATTCCGCTTCCTCCGGCGGCCACTTCATCCTCCTTGATGTACATGAGCGCCCGTCCGAAACGGGAATGCTCAAGCCGCAGCAGGAGAAAAATGGTCACGGCCGCGAAACCCCAGATCAGGTAAAAGAACTGGTCCGGTTTGGATATCTTGTACCCGAAGACCGTCGGGCGGCTGATTCCGAAGATGCCGTTGGCCCCGCCGGTGATGTCGAAGACGTTGTTGATGAGCGCGATGCGCACGATCTCGACGATTCCGATGGTGACGATCAGCAGATAATCCCCGCGCAGGTGGATGATGGGTCTGGCCACGATCATGGCGAAGATCCCGGCCATTATCCCAGCCATAGGCATGCTCCACAGCACGGGAATCCCGAAGGTGGTGTTCAGGATGGCCGTGGTATAGGCGCCGATGGCGTAGAATGCGGCGTGCCCCATGTGGAAAAGGCCGGCATGGCCGAGGATGACATTGAGGCTCAGGGCCAGAATTGCGTAAAGTCCGACATTGTTGAAGACGTCGGTCCAATAGGCGTTCAGAAACAGCGGGCATGAGGCCATGAGCAGGGCAAAAATGAAGTAGTAGAGGACATTACGTGATTTCATACTTTTTCAGCCACCCTTTCTCCTAGAAGGCCCGTGGGCCTGACAATGAGGATCAGGATCAAGACGCAAAAGGCGATGGCGTCTTTCCAGGCGATGGAAATATACGCCGCGCCAAGGGCCTCGATGACGCCCAGCAGCAAGCCGCCGACCATGGCCCCGGGAATGTTGCCGATGCCGCCCAGGATGGCCGCGGTGAAGGCCTTGAGGCCGAACATCCAGCCCATGCTGAAATTGATCTGCCCGTAATACAGGCCGACCATGAGACCGGCCGCGCCGCCAAGCGCCGGGCCGATGCAGAAGACCAGCATGATGACCCGGTCGACGTTGATGCCCATCAGCTTGGCCGCGCCCTGGTCGATGGCGGCGGCCCGGATGGCCGTGCCGATCTTGGTCTTCTGTATGAAGAAATACAGCGCCGCCATGAGCACAAGGGACGTCGCGAACATGATGATGCGCATGACCGGGATGTCCAGGCCCATGATGTTCACGGCCGTCTTGGGCAGGATGTTGTGCGGATAGACCAGGAATTTTGGGCTGTAGATGGCCATGATCGCATTTTGAAAGAAGATGGACGCACCGAGGGCTGAAACCACGGCTGAAAGCCGGGGCGACTGGCGAAGCGGGCGGTAGGCCACGCGCTCCAGTATCGCGCCGATGATGGCGACCAGGATCATGACCATGATGGCCAGCAGAATCACGGCGGGCAGCGGTCCGATTTTGTCGAAAAGGCCCATGGAGACGAGCAGGGTAAGGCCAAGGTAGGCGCCGATGGTGAAAAGATCGCCGTGGGCGAAATTGATCAGCTTCAGGACCCCGTAGACCATGGTGTACCCGAGGGCGATCAGGGCATAGATGCCCCCGACGGCCAGTCCATTGGTCAGTTGTTGAAAAAATTCTTCCATGATGTGTGTCGGGGCAAGATGTTGAAAAAAAAGGGCTCCTCCCTGAAGAGGAGCCCTAGCTTTTTACGGCTGCAGAACAAAGGCTCCGGCGGCGTCGACCTTGTACACGCGGTACAGGTCGCCAACGCGGTCACCCTTTTCGTTGAAGGAGATCTTGCCGGTCAGGCCGGAAAAATCCTTCATTTCATTCTTCATGTAGGCGGCCAGCTTTTCGCTGGAGGTGTCCTTGGTCTGGGCGACGGCTTCGGCGATGACGCGGTAGGCGTCGCCGGCCAGCACTGCCCATACGGAACCCGGGGCGTTGCCGTAGGCGGCCTTGTAGGCGGTCATGAAATCCTTGGCTTCGGGGGTGTCCAGATCAGCCGGGACAGGGGGGCTCAGGAACATGAAACCCTCGGCGGCCTGGTTGCCGGCGATCTTGACCAGATCGGGGTTGTTGGTCGCGTCGCCGCCGATCATGGGCACGTTCCAGCCCATTTCCATCTTCTGGCGCAGGAGCATGCCGGCCTCGGGATAGTAACCGGTGAAGAAGATGACTTCGGGGGCGGCGGATTTGATCTTGGTCAGGATTGCGTTGTAGTCGCGCTCGCCGGGAGTCAGCGCGTCGTAGAAGGCGATGGTCTTGCCCGAGGCTTCAAGCAGGGACTTGGCTTCGTCGGCCAGACCCTTGGCGTATGAGGTGTTGTCGTGGAGGATGGCGATCTTGCTGAAACCGAGTTCGCCCAGGGTCTTGGCGGCAACCATGCCCTGCTCGTCATCGCGGGGGCAGGTGCGGAAGAAAAGAGGCAGGCTCTTTTCGGACAGGCGGATGGCCGTGGAACCGGTGGCGACCTGGAGGATGCCGGACTCGGCATAGATGTTCTGGGACGCTTCTGTGACGGACGATCCGTAGGTGCCGATAACCGCGGAAATTTCCTTGGTGGTCAGGCGGGTTGCGGCCAGGGCTGCCTGACGCGGATCACCGCCGTCGTCCTCGACCACGATCTCGACCTGGTTGCCGTTGATTCCGCCCGCCTTGTTGGTCTCGGCGGCCAGCAGTTCAACGATCTGTTTCATGTCCTGACCTTCGCTGGCCCAGGAGCCCGTCAGGGGGCACATGAGGCCGATGCGGATGGTTTCGGCCCAGGCGGAGCCCAGGGTCAACGCCACGAGGGCCAGGGTCAGGAAACCAAGTGTACACAGTTTTTTCTTCATGAAGTCCTCCTTGAAGGTTGCAGAGCCCTTGGGTTCGCAGGGTGCGAACCGGTTTTAGGTAAGATATGAAACCGGAGAGTCCGGATAACCCCTTTGAGGGACGCATGAAAAACAAGGGATGGAAAACGATAAAGCAGGAATTAATTTGTAAAAAATGTAAAATTCGACTACATGAGAAGCGTTGGAAAATCAATTTTTTTCCAAAAAGAGACAAGTGCTCGCATGAAAAAGTGTCTGCCTGACGATTATTCGATTTAAGCGCTGTCATTTAAAATTTTATTCAAAATGTGTGTGCGGAGCAAGGTTTTTTGCGCATGTTTGGCTAAATGGCTTTGACTCTGCCGGTCGCGGCATGCGCAAGGTGATTCAATTTAAAAGAGTATCGATCAGGCGAATTCGCGTGCGGGTCCGCCGGAAAACAAAAAAGGCCCGCCAGGAACGAGTCCTGGCGGGCCGCAAAGGCAGGCGCGGGGGAGGGGCGATCAGATGATCCAGTCGTCGTCCTCTTCGATGGGCGCGAAGCCGCGGCGCATGGTGTTTTCGCAGACGAGTCTCGGGTCCATGAACTGCAGCAGGTAGTCCGGGCCGCCGGCCTTGGAGCCTATGCCGGACATGTTGAAGCCGCCAAAGGGGTGGCGTTCCACCAGCGCGCCGGTGGAGCCGCGATTGAGGTAGAGGTTGCCGACGTTGAACTGTTCGCGGGCCTTTTCGAGGTGCTTGGGGCTGCGCGAGAATACGGCTCCGGTCAGGGAGTAGCGCGTGGAATTGGCCCACTCGATGGCCTGGTCGAAGTTCTTGACCTTCATGACCGCAAGGACGGGACCGAAGACCTCTTCCTGGGCGATGCGGTGCTCGGGGGTGATGCCCTCGACGATGGTCAGGGGCGCGTAATACCCGCTGTCCGGGACAGGGCTCGAGTACAGGAGCTTGCCTTCGCTGGTGGCGATGCCGATGTATTTGAGCACGTTCTGCTGGGCCTTGTCGTCCACCACCGGCCCCATGAAGTAGGTCGGGTCCTCGGCCGGTCCGATGGCCAGGGACTTGGCTCCTTCCACCAGACGTTCGATGAACTTGGCATAGATGGGTTCGACGACGATGACACGGGAACAGGCCGAGCATTTCTGACCCTGGAAGGCAAAGGCCGAGTGCAGGACTTCCCTGATGGCCTCGTCCAGATCGGCGTCGTCATCGATGATGATGGCGTTCTTGCCGCCAAGTTCGGCGATGACCTTCTTGATCTGCTTCTGGCCGGGATGAACCACGGACGCCTTGTTGATGATGCGGTGGCCTACTTCCATGGATCCGGTGAAGGCGATCAGCGCGACGTCGGGATGTTCGACAAGGTAGTCGCCCATGACCGAGCCCCTGCCCGGCACATAGTTGAACACCCCGGCCGGTAGGCCGGCCTTGCGGAAGATTTCGGACAGGGTGAAGCCGACCACGGAGGACGGTCCGGCCGGCTTGTACAGTACGGGATTGCCGGCGACGATGGCGGCCGAGCTCATGCCGCAGCTGATGGCCAGCGGGAAGTTCCAGGGGGCGATGACGGCCGCGATGCCCTTGGGCTGGTACATGAGTTGGCTCATCTCGCCCGGGGCCCGGCCCATGCGCTGGGGTTTGCCGAAACGGATCATCTCGCGGGCGTAGTATTCCATGAAATCAATGGCTTCGGCCACATCGGCCTGGGCCTGATCATACTGTTTGCCCACTTCGAGGGTCTGCCAGGCGCACAGGGTGAAGATCTCCGTGCGCGCGATTTCGGCAGCCTTGAGCAGATATCCGGCCCGTTCCTCGGGAGACAGTGCTTTCCAGGCCGGAGCGGCCTTTTTGGCGGCTTCGATGGCCAGATCGATTTCCTTGGTGGAAGCCTGGCAGATGGTGCCGATGACTTCGTTCGGGTTGGCCGGATTGACCGACTGCAACGTGTCGGCCGTGCGCACCTCCTGGCCGCCGATGACCAGCGGATATTCCTTGCCCAGCTGCGTGCGCACCACGGCGAGCGCATCCACGAAGGCCCGGCGTACGGTCTCCTGGGTGAAATCGGCGAAGGGCTCGTTCTCGAAGCGGGTGAGGCCCTTGATCTCCGGATCGGCCCCGGGGCGGCGCTGGGCTTTTTCCCGTTCGACGGTAGCCACCGGGTTTTCCATCAGGCGCTCCACCTCGGCCTCCTCGGCAAAGGATTGGCGCAGGAAGGATTCGTTGGCCGTGTTTTCAAGCAGGCGGCGCACCAGATAGGCCATGCCGGGCAACAGATCGCCATAAGGGGCATAGAGGCGCACGCGCTTGGCCACTTTCATTAGCCCTTTGCGCACGGGCTCGGCCATGCCGTAGAGGACCTGGAACTCGTAGCGCTCATCGGGCACGTTCAGGGCCTTGGCAGTCTCCATGACCGCGGCGATGGTGCGGATATTGTGCGAGGCGCAACCGAAATGGCAGATGTCGTGGTTTTCCAGGATGACCTTTGCCTGGCGTTCATAGGCGGCGTCGCTCTCGGCCTTGATGGTCCAGACCGGGATGTCCCAGCCGTTTTGCTTGGCGATGACGGTCTCGGAATCCCAGTAGGCGCCCTTGACCAGGCGGATGGAGATGGGCAGGCCCTGGGCTCTGGACCAGGCCAGAAGATCGGCCAGATCCTTGTCCGTGTCCTTCAGGTAGGCCTGCAACACGATGCCCAGATGCGGGTAGTCGCGGAATTCCTCGCTGGAGCGCAGACGGCGGTACACCTCAAGAGTGATGTCCTTGAATTTGTACTGCTCCATGTCGATGCGCATGAAGCCGTTCATTTCCTTAACCTTGCGCAGGATCGTGGCCAGGCGATTTTCGATGCCCCGGACCGAGCCCTCGAAGTCCTTGGGCGACGCCTGGGAGAAGAGAGCCGTGGGCTTTACGGAAATGTTGACCTTGGGCGCATGTCCCCAGTCCAGCTCTCCGCCGCCGAGGGCCGCCCAGGAGGCGTGCTCCTTTTTCAGGGCGTCCAGGAGTTCGATGTATTCGTTCAGATAGGCTTCGGATTCGATCTCGCTGACCGACGCTTCGCCAAGGATGTCCACCGTGAAGGCGAAGCCGTCCTTGCGGATTTTCTTGAGGTTCTTCATGGCGTCGGAGGTATTCTCGCCGATGATGAACTGCTTGGCCATGCCCTCGATGTTGGAGCGGATGGTCTTGGCCATGAGCCCGGCGGCCAGCTTGCCGCCAAGGCCGGAGCCCATCGCCCCCGCGCCCCATTTCAGGACTTTGGGCACGTCCTGGTCGTCACCGGCGAAATATTCGTCGATGTGCCGGGTCAGGGAGTCGGAGGTGTTCAGGTAGGGCAGGACGTCCACAAAGCGGAACAGCTGCACCTTGAAGTTCTCGTTCTTCATGGACCAGTCCATGACCTTGCCGGTCCACCAGCCCTTGTTGAAAATGGAAGGGGCTTCGCCGGAGATGCTGGCAAAAAATTCCTTGCCACGGTCGCTGATCTTTTTGTCCAACACCATACTGTCCATTTTTGACTCCTGGATTTTAGAACTGGTTTATTTTGGGGCTTTCCTGGGGTTTTTGCACGCGATGAACTGCAGGGACAGGGCCTGGGTCTCTTTTAGGGTGTCGAGCACCAGGGTGGTCCGGCTGTCACGAACTCCGGGTATTTCGCCGAACTGCTTCATGAGCTGGGCCAGCGTTTCCGTGCTGCTGACCCGGGCCTTGACCAGATAGTTGTACTCCCCGGCGGTCCAGTGCACTTCCTGCACCTCGTCGATTTCGGCCAGCTTTCTGCCGATCTCCGAGCTGCCGACCGAATCGGAGGTCTTGATCTGGATGAAGGTGGAAAGGGAAATCCCTAAGGCCTTGGGGTTAAGGCGCACTTCGTATTTATCGATGACGCCCTTCTGTTCGAGTTTCTTGACCCGTTCCAGCACGCCGGACGGAGCCATGCCGATCTGGCGGGCCAGTTCGGCATTGGTGATCTTTCCGTTCTCTTGAAGGATATTCAGGATCTCGATATCTGTGCTGTCTAACATTGTTGTTCGCCTCTTGGTTTGGGAATATAATTCTTGAGAAGATCTTCGTCAATGAAGATTGCCATAATTGGAGAATTGCGTGTGTCTCTTTGCAAAGGGCTTTCCAGGCTCTGCCGGGCCGGATGTGAGTAAGCGATCAATCTCGAATAATATTCGCAAAGAACATCGAAGAAAAGAATAAAAGCTCAAAAACAATAAATTCAGGATCCGGATCGCAAATTTTTGGCGGCGAAATGAGTATTACGTATTTGACATGCGCGTTCGGGAACCGGGGGCGGGGTTGGTCCGGGAGTGAATTTTTCCGTGATTTGGCGGTGATGGATGGGTCTGCGGGGTGTGCATAACCAGTGTTTGACCTTCCAGTGTACTGTGTTTAATGTACCCGGGCCTCATGAGTGTGGGCACGACGGCTGTCAGGCCGCCTGCGCTTCTGGAGCGATTTCCAACATATAACCCACCCAATCATCCATGCCCAAGAGAACAGATCTCAAGAAGATAATGCTCATCGGCTCGGGCCCCATCGTCATCGGACAGGCCTGCGAGTTCGACTATTCCGGGACCCAGGCCTTGAAGGCCCTCAAAGAAGAGGGCTACGAGGTCATCCTGGTCAACTCCAACCCGGCGACGATCATGACCGATCCGAACCTGGCCGACCGGACCTACATCGAGCCCATCGAGCCCGAGACCGTGGCCCGCATCATTGAAAAGGAACGCCCCTGCGCCCTTCTTCCGACCCTTGGCGGCCAGACCGGCCTGAACACGGCGGTGGCCGTGGCCGAGAACGGGGTCCTGGAGAAGTACGGAGTGGAACTGATCGGCGCATCCCTGCCGAGCATCAAGAAGGCCGAGAGCCGCCAGCTTTTCCGCAAGGCCATGGAGAATATCGGCCTCAAGGTTCCAAAGAGCGGCATCGCCCGCACCCTGGACGACGTCCGCGAGTGGGGCGACAAGCTCAAATTTCCCATCATTGTCCGCCCGGCGTACACCCTCGGCGGCACCGGCGGCGGCGTTGCCTACAACAAGGAAGACCTGGAGCGCATCGCCCAGCAGGGCCTGGCGGCCAGCCTGACCTCCGAGGTCATGCTGGAGGAGTCGCTTCTGGGCTGGAAGGAGTACGAGCTCGAAGTCGTGCGCGACAAGAAGGACAACTGCGTCATCATCTGCTCCATCGAAAACCTTGATCCCATGGGCGTGCACACCGGCGATTCCGTGACCGTGGCCCCGGCCCAGACCCTGACCGACGACGAATACCAGAAAATGCGCGACGCCTCCCTGGCCATCATGCGCGAGATCGGCGTCGAGACCGGCGGTTCCAACGTGCAGTTCGCGCTGAATCCGGCCAACGGCGACATGATGATCATCGAGATGAATCCGCGCGTGTCGCGTTCCTCGGCCCTGGCGTCAAAGGCCACGGGGTTCCCCATCGCCAAGATCGCGGCCAAGCTGGCCATCGGCTACACCCTGGACGAACTGCAGAACGACATCACCCGCGAGACCATGGCCGCCTTCGAGCCGACCATCGACTACGTGGTCATCAAGATTCCCCGTTTCACCTTCGAGAAATTTCCCGGCGCCGAAGATTATCTGACCACGGCCATGAAGAGCGTGGGCGAGACCATGGCCATCGGCCGGACCTTCAAGGAAGCCCTGCAAAAGGGTCTGCGCTCCCTTGAGACCGGCTACCCCGGACTGGGCAAGACCTTCGACGGACAGCTGCCCGACATCGAGGACACCCTGGCCGGGCTGCGCAAGCCCAACTCCCGCCGCCTCTATCAGCTGCGCGACGCGTTGCTGTCCGGCATCTCCGAGGAGGAGATCTTCGCGGCCTCGGCCATCGATCCCTGGTTCATTCGCCAGTTCAAGGACATCGTGGATTTCGAGGGCGTACTCAAGAACGTCGGCCTGCAGGGAAATCTGTCCGTGGACAATCCCGATTTCGTGACGGTGCTGCGCGACGCCAAGGCCATGGGTTTTTCGGACCGGCAGCTGGCCACGATCTGGAAACGCGGCGAGCGCGACATCCGGTCCATGCGCAAGGAAGCGGGCATCATCCCCTCCTATAAGCTGGTCGATACCTGCGCCGCCGAATTCGAGGCCTACACCCCCTACTATTATTCGACCTACGAAACCGAAAACGAGGCTCGCGTCTCGGACAAGCGCAAGGTGGTCATCCTCGGCGGTGGCCCCAATCGCATCGGTCAGGGCATCGAGTTCGACTACTGCTGCGTGCATGCTTCCTACGCTCTGCGCGAAATGGGCATCGAATCCATCATGGTCAACTCCAACCCCGAGACCGTCTCGACCGACTACGACACCTCGGACCGGCTCTATTTCGAGCCCCTGACTCGCGAGGACGTGCTGGCCATCATCGAGCAGGAAAAGCCCGAGGGCGTCATCGTGCAGTTCGGCGGGCAGACTCCGCTCAATCTGGCCGTTCCGCTTCTGCGCGAGGGCGTGCCGATTCTGGGCACCTCGCCGGATTCCATCGACCGCGCCGAGGACCGCGAGCGTTTCCAGGCCTTGCTCAAGAAGCTCGACCTTCTGCAGCCCAACAACGGCACCGCCATGAGCATCGAGGAGGCCGTGATCGTGGCCGCCCGCATCGGCTATCCGGTGGTGGTCCGCCCCTCCTATGTGCTGGGCGGCCGGGCCATGGACATCGTCTATGACGAAAAGGACCTGCGTACCTATTTCGACAAGCACGTCACCGTCGTGCCGGATCATCCCATCCTGATCGACAAGTTCCTGGAGAACGCCATCGAGATCGACGTCGACGCCGTCAGTGACGGTGAGGACACCTACGTGGCAGGGATCATGGAACACATCGAGGAAGCGGGCATTCATTCCGGCGATTCGGCCTGCGTGCTGCCCCCGCACACCGTCGGCAAGATGTGGATTCAGGAGATCGAGCGCCAGACCAAGGCCCTGGCCAAGGAGCTGGGCGTGGTCGGACTCATGAACATCCAGTTCGCCCTCAAGGACGAACAGGTTTACATTCTCGAAGTGAATCCCCGCGCCTCGCGTACCTCCCCATTTGTTTCCAAGGCCACCGGCGTGCCCCTGGCCAAGCTGGCCACGCGGGTCATGATGGGCGAAAAGCTTGCCGATCTGAAACCCTGGGACATGCGCAAGGGCGGCTATTACGCGGTCAAGGAGGCGGTCCTGCCGTTCAACCGCTTTCCCGGCGTGGACGCCCTGCTCGGACCGGAAATGCGCTCCACCGGCGAAGTCATGGGCATCGACCCGTCTCTCGGACTGGCCTTCATGAAGGCCCAGCTCGCGGCCGGGCAGTTTCTGCCTGCGTCCGGGTGCGTGTTCATTTCCGTCAACGATCATGACAAGAGCGGGATCATCGTACCGGCCAAGACTTTCCAGAAGCTCGGCTTCACCATCATGTCCACTCGCGGTACGGCGGCCTTCCTGGCCGGGCACGGGGTCGAGTGCCAGGTTGTGAACAAGGTCTACGAGGGGCGGCCCAACGTCATCGATCACATCAAGAACGGAGACATACAGCTGGTCATCAACACGTCTTCCGGCAAGCGCACCAAGGAGGACTCCTCGGAGCTCCGCCGGACCACGGTCATGTACGGCCTGCCCTACACGACCAATCTGGCCGCGGCCAAGGCGCTGGCCATGGCCATCAAGGAGCGCAGCACCTCCGGGCTCGACGTGAAATGCCTGCAGGAATATTACAAGGAATCTGGCCGGGATTTCTAACCTCCGGACACCGGAGATCAGGGATTTTGGTGCAAAGCTCAGGGCCAATCGTGGCCCTGGGCTTTTGCGCATTCAAGAACACCTACACGGAACGTGAAGCAATATGAAAAAGGAAGCCTGCGGATTATTTGGAATTTATGGCCATCCGGAAGCGGCGCGCATGACCTATTTCGGTCTTTATGCCTTGCAGCATCGCGGTCAGGAAAGTGCCGGCATCATCACCTGGGACGGGCAGACCATCCGCGAGCAGCGCGGCATGGGACTGGTCGCCGACGTGTTCGAGGAACGTCACCTCGGGCACCAGCTCAAAGGGAGCGTGGCCATGGGCCACATCCGCTATTCCACCACCGGGGCCTCGCTCATCCGTAACGCACAGCCCTTCAAGGTCACCTACAAGGGCATCAATCTGGCCCTGGCCCACAACGGAAATCTGGTCAACACCATCTCGCTGCGTGAAGAGCTGGAGAATCAGGGCACGATCTTCCAGACCACCATGGACAGTGAAGTGATCATGCATCTGGTGGCCAAATACATGAACGGCGGCACTCCCGAGGAGGCCATCGCCAAGGCCTGCAGCCGCATCCAGGGCTCCTACAGCCTGCTCTTCATGGTCGATCAGAAGCTCATCGCCGTGCGTGATCCGTGGGGTTTTCGGCCTCTGTCCCTGGGCCGCGTCGGAGATGCCTACGTACTGGCCTCCGAGACCTGCGCCTTTGACCTGCTTGAGGCCGAGTACCTGCGCTGTCTGGACCCGGGCGAGATGCTGGTCATCGAGGACGGCCGGATGATGTCGCACCGCTACATGGAGCCCGCCGAGAAGCAGAGTTCCTGCATTTTCGAGCTCATCTATTTCGCGCGGCCGGATTCCCTGGTTTTCGACCAGGAAGTCTACAACGCCCGCAAGAGCATGGGCAAGATTCTGGCTCAGGAATGCCCGGTTGAAGGCGATTTCGTCATGCCCTTTCCGGATTCGGGCGTGTATGCGGCCGTGGGCTACGCCCAGGAGTCGGGCCTGCCGTTCGAGGCCTGCATGATCAGAAACCATTATGTCGGCCGGACTTTCATCCAGCCGACCCAGGGCATGCGTGACTTTTCGGTTCGAGTGAAGCTCAATCCGGTGAAGTCCATGATCAAGGGCAAGCGCGTGGTTATTGTCGAGGATTCCATCGTGCGCGGCACGACCATCCGCACCCGCGTCAAGCAGCTCCGCGAACTGGGCGCCAAGGAAATCCACATGCGCGTCAGCTGCCCGCCGATTCGCTATCCCTGCTACTACGGCATCGATTTTTCCTCCAAGGGCGAGCTCATCGCGGCCAATCATTCCGTGGCCGACATCGGGCGCTATCTGGGCCTCGACAGCCTGCACTACATCACCATCGGCGGACTGCTCAAGGCGGTGCGCGGGCCCGAAAACTTTTGTCTGGCCTGCTTCAACGGAGCCTATCCGGTTCTGCCCGACGGAGGCATCGGCAAGCTCTCCTTGGAGTGTTGCTAGATGCCTAGTGCAAGCACGCAGAAAGACTGGCTGGCCAAGGCCCGGGAGGTGCTCGACATCGAGACTCGCGGCCTGGCCGCTGTTCGTGACCGTCTGGACGACTCCTTTGTGCGCGCCCTCGGGATCATGGCCGGGTGCTCGGGCCGGGTGGTGATCACGGGGCTTGGCAAGTCCGGCCTGGTCGGGCGCAAGATCGCCGCGACCCTGAGCAGCACCGGCACTCCGTCCTTTTTTCTGCATCCGGTGGAAGGTGCGCACGGGGATCTGGGCATGATCCGTCACGAAGACGTCATCGTTGCCATCTCCAATTCCGGTGAGACCGACGAGCTGAACAACATCCTGCCCAGCCTGAGGAGCCTGGCCGGGCATGTCATCTCCCTGACCGGGGGAACGCAATCGACCATGGCCCGGCTGTCCGACGTGGTCATCGACACCTCGGTGCCTTGCGAAGCCTGCCCACACGGGCTTGCCCCCACGGCCAGCACCACGGCCACCCTGGCCGTGGGAGACGCCCTGGCGGTCTGCCTCATCGAGTGGAAGTCCTTTGCCCTGGACGACTTTCGCCGTTTTCATCCCGGGGGGGCCCTGGGTCAGCGCCTGACCCGAAAGGTCGAAGAGCTGATGCGTTCCTCCCAGCTGCCCGTGGTGCCCAGCGGGGCATCCCTGGGACAGGCCCTTGAGGTGCTCAACGCGGGCCGCCTGGGCTGCGTGTGCGTGCTGGACGCAGGGGGGCATCTGCTGGGCCTTTTGACCGACGGCGATGTGCGCCGCCTCGTCTGCGCGAACCGGCTGGTTCTGGACGCCGTGATCGATTCGGTCATGACCGCGTCGCCCCTGCATGCCACCTGCGGACAAAAAGCCGCCGAAGTCCTCGATATCATGGAGTCCCGGGCCATCACCGTGTTGCCCGTGGTCGCCCCCGACCAGACCCTGGCCGGCATGGTGCACATGCATGACGTGCTGGGGCAGGGCCGGGTCAAGTTTTCGCGTTCCTGAAAAGAGGGCCGCGTCCTTTCACACACATTTTTTCCAAACAAATATGAACGATACATCCATTATACATCCAGATGTCTGCGGCCGCTGCGCTGCCAGAGGCCGGACGTGCTGCACGGTCGCAAGCGGGGACGAGGAATTCTGTTTTCCCATCTCCATCCCTGAAATGAACGCCATCCGTGGCGCCGGGCAGGGCGGGGAAGATTCCTTCGTCCTGGTCGCCAACACACCCGGCTTTGTCGAACAGCTCGATTTTCTCATGCCGGAGCGCGACATCGCGGCCGCATTTCCCAGGCAGGGCTCGCATTGGCGATTGGCCACCACCCCGCAAGGCGAATGCACCTTTCTGGGGCGCGACGGATGCGTTCTGGATCGGAGCGTGCGGCCGATCTACTGCCGGCTTTTTCCGCTGTGGCAATTTCACGGGCAGCTGACCTGGTTCACCGCCGCCGAATGCCTGGCCAATGAGGAATGCCCCTCCCTTGCGACCATGATCGAGGCCATGAATACAAGCAGCACGGAGGTCAGGGCCCTGTTTGGCGAAATGTGCTCGAAGCTCGGGCTTGAGCCGGACGCAAAGGTGAAGTCATGAAAGTTCTGAAGATATTCCTGGTGCTGATTGTGCTGGGCGTGTTTCTTGCCGCTGGCGCGGGAATTGGCCTCTATTACTGGGCCCAGGAGGATTTGCCCGGATTCACGAAGCTCAGCGACTATTCTCCGGCCCTGGCCACGACGGTCCGGGCCCGGGATGGCCGGATTCTCGGATATTTCTACCGCGAAAAGAGATTTCTCATTCCCCTGTCGATGATGAGCCCGATCACGGTCAAAGCCTTTCTGGCGGCCGAGGATTCCGGATTCTATCAGCACGAAGGCGTGGATCTGCCGGGAATTTTCCGGGCGGCTGTGAAGAACTTCATTGCCGGGGGCATCGTCCAGGGTGGCAGCACCATCACCCAGCAGGTCATCAAGTCCATGCTGCTCACGCCCGAACGCAGCTACGAACGCAAGCTCAAGGAAGTCATCCTGGCCTATCGCCTGGAGAAATATCTGAGCAAGGACGAGATCCTGACAATCTATCTCAATCAGATCTACCTTGGTGCCAAGGCCTACGGAGTGGAGGCGGCCGCGCGGGAATATTTCGGCGTGAACGCCTCCCAGCTGAGCCTTGCCCAGGCCGCATTGCTGGCCGGCCTGCCCAAGGCTCCGTCGCGCTATTCGCCCTACGGCAACCCCGAGCGGGCCAGGGAGCGTCAGCTCTATGTCCTCGCCCGGCTGAGGGATCTGGGTTGGATCGACCGCGGCGAATACGAAGCCGCCGTAAACGAACCCCTCGTTTACGGGGCGCAGGAAGATCCGTCCTGGAAAGTGGGCCCCTACTATCTCGAGGAAGTGCGGCGGCAGCTGGTCGAGAGCTATGGCGAGGACATGGTTTACGGCGGTGGTCTTCAGGTACGCACCGCCATGGACATGGACCATCAGGTCGTTGCCGATCAGGCCCTTAAGGCTGGCTTGGTCGAAACCGCCAAGCGTCATGGCTGGCAGGGGCCGGTCAGGCATATTGACGAGGGCGAGTACGAGGAATTTCTTGGCGCCCGCAAGGACATCGAGTCCAAGCCCGGGGACTGGATGCAGGTCCTGGTCACCGGCGTGGAAAAGGCCGGGGCGAAGGTGCGCTTCGGCACCAAATCGGGCATCGTTCCCGTGGCTTCCATGAGCTGGGCCCGGGTGCCCAATCCCAAGCTGGCTCCGGAAGAGGCGGGCAAGGTTGGCGACGCTCGCAAGGTGCTCAAACCCGGAGACGTGATCTGGGTTTCGGTGGAGGAGGTTGCACAGGACAAGCCCTGGAAGCTCAAGCTCGAACAGGAGCCCAAGGTTGAAGGCGCGCTTGTGTCCATCGATCCCCGTAGCGGGGAAGTGCTTGCGCTCTGCGGCGGGTACGATTTCTTCCGCAGCCAGTTCAACCGGGCGACCCAGGCGCTGCGCCAGCCCGGCTCGGCCTTCAAGCCCATCGTCTATTCGGCGGCCCTGGACAACGGATTCACCGCGGCCAGCATCGTCCTGGACGCCCCCATCGTCTATCAGGACGGAAGCGGGGAGATGTGGAAGCCTGAAAATTTCGAAGGCATCTTCTACGGCCCCACGCTGCTGCGCACGGCCCTGGTCAAATCGCGCAACCTGGTCACCATCCGAGTGGCCCAGCAGGTCGGCATCCAGAAGATCGTCGAGCGCGGCAAGGCCCTGGGGCTGACCGGAGTCATGGAGCCCAATCTTTCCCTGGCCCTGGGGTCCGGGCAGTTCACGCCGCTCAATCTTTGCCAGGCCTACACGGCGTTTCCCCGTGGCGGTACAAGCATCAAGCCGCGGCTGATCGAAAGTGTGGTCTCGCCCTGGGGGGAACAGCTCTTTTCGGCCAAGGAGGAAGTGACCGAGGCCATCTCCCCGGAAACCGCCTATATCATTTCCCATCTGCTGCAGCAGGTCGTGCAGTACGGAACGGGCGCGCGCGCCAAGGTTCTGGGACGCCCCGTGGCGGGCAAGACCGGCACCACCAACGACGAGCAGGATGCCTGGTTCATGGGTTTCTCCCCCTATCTGCTGACCGGGGTCTGGGTGGGCTACGATCAGGTCAGGCCCATGGGCAAGTACGAGACCGGCGCACGGGCCGCCCTGCCCATCTGGATCGACTATCGCAGCAAGGTCGAACCCGGCTACCCGGTTCAGGACTTCCAGGCTCCTCCCGGTATCGTCATGGCCCGGGTGGACGCACGCACCGGCCGTTTGGCAGGACCGGGCGCGACCGAGGCCTACATGCTGCCTTTCGCGAACGGCACGGAGCCGTTGCCAAGTGTGGGTCTCGATGAGCTTGACGCCGATCCGGGTTCATCCAATGCCGGCGGGGAGAGCCTGCTCAAGCAGATCTTCTAGAGGTTCTTGTTTGATGTCGCGCTCTTCGTGACCGGCCCTGCAGCACGGGGCCGCAAAAGATGATGCGCCTCGCCCTTGCGGCTTGGGAGAGGGGACAGGCAGAGCCGTCAACCCGTTTTTATGCACAGTACGGAAATCCATGAACATCCTTCAAGAAACAAAGAGCGTCTTGTGGCGTTCGGGGCGGATCAGCCTCGAACTCTACAAGATCATGGTCCCCATCATCATTGTGGTCAAAATCCTGCAAGAACTGGGACTTGTGGTCTGGCTCGCCCGGCCACTGGCTCCGGTCATGCAGATGGTCGGGCTGCCCGGGGAGATGGGGCTCGTCTGGGCCACGGCGCTGGTCAGCAACATCTATGGAAGCATGATCGTTTTCGTTTCCCTGGCAGGAGAGCATCCTTTGAGCGTGGCGCAGGTCACGGTGCTTGGCGTCATGATCCTGGTCGCCCACGGCCTCCCCGTGGAGTTGCAGATCGTGCGCAAGTCGGGTCCGCGCATGGGCTTTCAGGCATTGCTGCGCATCGGCGGCGCCCTGATGCTGGGCTGGCTTCTGTCCCGGATCTACGCCTGGGGAGGATGGCTGCAGGAGACCAACGTCCTGCTCTGGCAACCCCAGCCGGAAAGCAGGGACCTTCTGGTCTGGGGACTTGGGCAGGTGCAGAATCTGGCCATGGTCTTTGTCATCATCGTGGCCCTTAGCGCGATCATGCGTGTGTTCACGGCCATCGGACTGACGGGGCTGTGCGTGCGGCTGCTGGCTCCGCTCCTGCGCTTGCTCGGCATCGGTTCCGAGGCCGGGACCCTGACCATCGTCGGCATGATCATGGGTCTGGCCTACGGCGGGGGCATGATCATGCACGAGGCGCATTCGGGCAAGGTCGGTTCCAAGGACATCTTTTCGTCCTTGAGCCTCATGGGCCTGTCCCATTCGGTGTTCGAGGACACCCTGCTCATGGTCGTCATCGGAGGACATGTCTCCGGGCTGCTCTGGGCGCGGATCATCTTCACCCTTGTCGTCATCGCGCTTCTGGTGCGCGTGGTCGCATGGCTGGGGGACGACTTCTTCCACCGGCATCTGTTCAAGCCCGTCGAGGTCTATTCCAAGCCCGAGCCCTGCTGTCCGGGCGCCATCGTGCCGGACAGGAAATGAGCTTGCGGATCTCTTCTTCACAGCAAATCAGGCCGTATCGACCATGAACCATGCCAAGCGTCTTCAGGGCCTGAAAAATCTCATGCAGAAGCAGGACATCGATGCCCTGCTCGTGGTCCATCCGGCCAACCGTTTTTATCTGTCGGGCTTTGAGCTGCATGACGGGCAATGCAACGAAAGCTCGGGCTGTTTGCTGATCCGCCTGAACGGACCGGACTGGCTACTGACCGATGCCCGCTTCACGGAGGAGGCCCGGCGGCACTGGCCAGGCGAACATGTGCACGTTTACGGGGCGCCGCGCGTCGAAAAGATCGCCGAGTTCGTAAAGAGCCTTGGCGTCAGCGAACTGTGGGTTGAAACCCATGCCATGTGTGCGGGAATGTATCTGGAGCTGGCCGGGATGCTGGCCTTGCGCCAAGCCCCGCGTCTGGTGGAAGAGCTGCGCACGGTCAAGGATTGTGAGGAACTGGCCCGGCTCAGGGCCTCCTGCGCATTGAACCACCAGGTTTACGAAGCCCTTCGGCCGAAGCTGGTGCCCGGCGTTACAGAGCGGGAAGTGGCCTGGATGCTGGAGAAGGAATTCCGGGAACGGGGAGCCGAGAGCCTCAGTTTTGCGCCCATTGTCGGATTCGGTCCCAACGGAGCCTTGCCGCACGCCACGCCTGCAGATGCCCGCCTTTCGGCACAGACTCCGGTTCTGATCGACATGGGCGGACGACTGAACGGGTATTGTTCGGATCAGACCCGGACATGGTGGATCGGGGACAATCCTACGGACGAATTCAAGCGCACCCTTGCCCTGGTGCAGGAGGCGCAGGCCCTGGCCATCGCCAAGGTCGCTCCGGGGGTTGGCACCGATGAGCTGCACGCCACGGCCAGGGAGTTTTTTGCGCGGCACGGGGTGGCCGAGCATTTCACGCATTCCCTTGGGCACGGCATTGGCCTTGAAACGCACGAAGCTCCGGGAGTCGGCCCTATGCGCCCGACGGTGCTTCGGCCCGGCATGGTCATCACCGTGGAGCCTGGCCTGTATTATCCTGAGTGGGGCGGAGTGCGCTGGGAACATATGGTCGTGGTCACCGAGGACGGTCATGAAGTGCTCTGAGCAGCCATCACCGGAACCGCGCAAGTCTCGGCCCCGAAAGCCCCGCAGGGAGAAGAACCCCGCGCCGGCGTGCCTGGCCAGCAGGGTTCTTTATGCCGAGGTGCCCCGCAACCGGATCGCCCTCTATCGCTTCCTGCTCGAAGGCTACGACAACCTGGCCATCATGAGCGTGGTCGATCGCTACCGGGCCGTGATCAAGCTGCGCTTCACGCCCGGCGCAGAGAGGACCCTGCGGGAAGTGCTTGAGGGCCAGGGCGCGAAAATCATCGAGCCTCCGGGATGCTCAGTCGGCTAGGCCGAAAAAGTCCCTCGCGTTGTCGCCGCAGCGCGCCCACAATTCATGCGGATTCTCGCCGCGAAGCAGGGCGATTTCTAGGGCCGTGAAGCCCAGCAGGGCGGGTTCGTTGCGTTTGCCCCGGTAGGGCTCAGGGGAGAGGTAGGGGGCGTCGGTTTCAAGGAGCAACCTGTCCGCCGGGATGATCCGGACAGCTTCCCGCAGGGCTTCGGATTTGGCGTATGTGACCGTGCCGGGCACGGAGAGGTGCCAGCCGCGCCGGAGCAGTTTTTCAGCCCATTCCGGTCCAAGGCCGAAGCAGTGCCAGAGCAGGGGCCGCCCGCCAAAACCCATGTCATCCAGAATTTCCAGGCAGTCGTCCTCGGCGTCGCGGCAGTGGATGACCACCCGCTGATCCAGTTCCAGGGCCAGCTCCAGCTGGCGCCGGAACCAGTGCTGCTGCGTTTCGGGGGGGGAGAAGTCGTAGAAGTAGTCAAGGCCGATCTCGCCCACCGCGCGCAGTCTTGGATCGGTCGAGAATGCCTGGCGCATGTCCGCAAGGTCGGCGTCCGTCATTTTCGCGGCTTCGTGCGGGTGCACTCCGAGCAGGAAAAAAACATCGTCGTGACGCTCGAAAAGGGCCCTTCCCTCGCGGTAGGCCGCAGGGCCCAGAAAGACATTGCCCACGGTGCGCACACCGCAGGCAAGGGCCCGCGCCAGAACCGCGTCCACGTCATTGTCCCGGCCGTCAAGATGGGCATGGCTGTCCGCTCCCACCGGGGAGAGCCCCAGGGTTTCAGGAAGCTGCCGCTCTTTCTTTTTGCTCATCGTTATTTCTCGCGCACGCCCTGGTCCCATTTCTCAACGGCGATGGCTTCGTCGATGAGCATGACCGGAATTTCCTCGCGCACAGGGTAGACGACGTCGCAGGCCGCGCATTTGAGACCTTCTTCCTGACCGATGAGTTCCAGGTCGCCCTTGCATTTGGGGCAGGCCAGAATTTGCAGCAGTTCCTTGTTCAGGGCCATGTTTCCTCCACATGATGAATGGTAAGATGTTGAAGAGGGGCTTATCCTGAACGAAAACGCGTTACAAGCGGACAGATGCCACCCGGTCCTTGAGTTTTCAAACCAATGCGATACAACCGCACCTATGATGCATGGTGATAAAACATTCTCTGGGGGACCGGTGCTGCTCTTCGACGTGGGCAACACCAACGTGAAGCTTTGTCTGGCGGACGAAAACGGCCTTGGCCGGACCTATTCGCTGCCCTCCACCAACCGGGAGACCTCCGATTCCCTGGGCCTTTGCATCGCAGGAATCTGCGCCCGCGAGGGCGTGGCCGAGGGCGAGGTGCGGGCCTGGGTGCTGTCTTCCGTGGTGCCGCCACTGAACAGCCTGCTGAAGGCCGCCTGCGCGGATTTTTTCTCCTGCCCGGCCCTGTTCGTGCCCGGCGACATCGCGCTGCCGCTCGAAAACCGCTACGCCAGACCGCAGGAGGTCGGCGCGGACCGCCTGCTGGGCGGTTTCGCGGCGCGGACCCTTTTTGACGACGAGACGCTCATCGTCGTCGACTTCGGCACGGCCACGACGTTCGACTGCGTGCAGAATGGGGCCTATCTGGGCGGACTCATCTGTCCGGGAGTGCTCAGTTCGGTCACGGCGCTGGGCACCCAGACCGCCAAGCTGCCCCAGATCAGCCTGGAACCGGGCGGCGCGGACCTGGACATCGGCACCAGCACCCGGCAGAGTCTCAATCACGGCGTGCTGTTCGGCTTCGCGGCCATGCTGGAGGGGCTGACCGCGCGGCTCAAAAAACGTCTGGCCGCTCCTGACGCCCGCGTCATCGCCACGGGCGGTTTTGCCCCGCATCTGGCGGCCATCACCTCATGCATCGACAATCTGGCCCCGGACCTGCTCATGCAGGGCCTTTTGGCCGCATATTTTCAGAAACATTCACCAAGGAACGCAAGGGAGCAATCATGAGCACCATCACAGGTATTTGGGCCAGGGAGATTCTGGATTCCAGGGGCAACCCCACCGTTGAAGTGGAAGTCACCCTCGAATCGGGCGCCACGGGGCGCGCCGCCGTGCCTTCAGGCGCATCCACAGGCACGCGTGAAGCCCTCGAACTGCGCGACGGCGACGCCGACCGCTTTGGCGGCAAGGGTGTTGAGCAGGCCGTACGCAACGTCATGGAAGAGATCGCCTCCGAGATCATCGGCCTTGAAGCCGTCCGTCAGGTGGAAGTGGATCAGGCCCTCATCGATCTGGACGGCACTGAGAACAAGTCCCGCCTGGGCGCCAACGCCATGCTCGGAGTATCCATGGCCACGGCCAAGGCCGCTGCGGAATTTCTGGGCCTGCCGCTCTACAAATACATCGGCGGCATCAACGCCAAGGTCTTGCCCGCGCCCATGATGAACATCATCAACGGCGGAGCGCACGCAGCCAACAACCTGGACATCCAGGAATTCATGATCCTGCCGCTCGGCGCGGCCAGCTTCAAGGAAGCCCTGCGCATGGGCGCCGAGACCTTTCATACCCTGAAGAAGATCCTGCACAAGGACGGCTTGGCCACCTCCGTCGGCGACGAGGGCGGCTTTGCACCCAATTTCGCCAGTCACGAGCAGGCTTTCACATACATCATGAAGGCCATCGAGGAAGCCGGATACGAGCCCGGCAGCCAGATTGCCCTGGCCATCGACGCCGCCGCCTCGGAATTCTACAAGGACGGCAAGTACCATTTCGCCGGTGAGAACAAGATCCTGACCGCGCGCGAACTGACCGACTACTACGCCGATCTGGCCGGAAAGTTTCCGCTGGTGTCCATCGAAGACGGCCTGGCCGAAGCGGACTGGGATGGATGGGAAGTTCTCTCCGACGTGCTGGGCGACCGCCTGCAGCTGGTCGGCGACGACATTTTCGTGACCAATCCGGCCCTATTGGCCGACGGCATCATGCGCGGCGTGGGCAATGCCATCCTCATCAAGCTCAACCAGATCGGCACGCTGACCGAGACCATGGACTGCATCGAAATGGCCAAGGAGGCTTCTTTCGCCACGGTCATCTCCCATCGCTCCGGCGAGACCGAGGACAGCTTCATCGCCGACCTGTCCGTGGCCGTGAACGCCGGGCAGATCAAGACCGGCTCCCTGTGCCGCTCCGACCGCATGGCCAAGTACAACCAGCTGCTGCGCATCGAGGAAGACCTGGATTCGCAGGGTGTCTATTTTGGACCGGCCATGGCCGCCAACTGGTTTGACGAAGAATAATAACCCGTATGGCGCACTTCGGTGCGCCTTTTTTATTTTCAGCCGAGGACAACATGCAAATCATCGACGGAAAAAAGACGGCCGCCATCATCCGTCAGGAACTCAAGGATCAGGTCGCGGTGCTGACGGCAAGGCATGGACGGGCGCCGGGCCTTGCGGTGATCCTGGTTGGCGGCGATCCTGCCTCGCAGGTCTATGTCCGCAACAAGGAGCGGGCTTGCGAGGATGTGGGCATTATCTCCAAGGGCTTTCGCCTGCCGGAGGACATCCCGCAGGCGCAGCTTGAAGACACGATCATGTTCCTGAACAGCGACCCCGCTATTGACGGCCTGCTGTTGCAGCTGCCCCTGCCCAAGGGGCTGGACAGCCAGCGCTGCCTTGACCTGATCAGCCCCTCCAAGGACGTGGACGGCTTTCATCCCGTGAACATGGGCCGCCTGGCGCTGGGGCTGCCCTGCCTGCGTTCCTGCACCCCGGCGGGAATCATGACCCTCATGGAGCGCCACGGCATAGACGTGTCCGGAAAGAAGGCTGTGGTCATCGGTCGCAGCAACATTGTCGGCAAGCCTTTGGCGCTTATGCTGCTGCAGAAGAACGCGACGGTCACGGTCTGCCATTCCCGGACCCGGAACATCGCCGCCGAGGTGTGCAGCGCCGACATCGTCCTGGCCGCCGTGGGCATTCCCAAGTTCGTGACGCGCGACATGGTCAAGCCTGGAGCCGTGGTCATCGACGTGGGCATCAACAGGACCGAGCTTGGTCTGGTCGGGGATTGCGATTTCGAAGGATTGCAGGACGTGGCCTCGGCCATGACTCCGGTGCCCGGCGGAGTGGGCCCCATGACCATCGCCCAGCTCCTGGTCAACACGGTCGAAGCCTACGTGGAACATATGGGCTAAAGGCCCCGTAAAAAAGCAAAGGGGCCGTTTTGGCCCCTTCCCCGAATTTTCTTTTTCCCGCCGCCGATCCTACTCGATGATGATTCCTGCGTAGCCCACCACTCTGGACACGTCCCCATTCACGTCCGCCGATGTGGCATAGGCCACCAGCTCCGCCTTTTTCGCGCCCTGGATGTTGGCCAGGTGCATGCCGAGGGTCATGGGCAGCACGCCGCACATGGAGATGTTCTCTTCCCGCACCTTGCCGTAAAAACCCATGGGGTCCAGGGCCAGGATGCGGTCCAGCGCGTGCCGATCGATGACGCGGGTTTTTTCGTCGGATGCGAAGTGGTTCATGTCCGAGCTGACCACGACGGATACTTCCCGGCCGAGCCTCGCGAGCACTTCGGCGATCTTGGCCGCCGCGCCTCCGAGCTTGTGTGGCCTGGGGTCGCCCACTGCGATGGGGACGATGCGCATTTCAGGGTTCTTGGCCCACAGGAAAGGCAGAATGACTTCCAGGGAGTGTTCCTGCAGATGGGCGACCCGGTCGGCGGTCAACGCCGGTTCCGCCGCCAGAATTGCGGCGGCCAGTTCGGCGTCAACGTCCATGGCCGCGCCGGGCAGCAGCCATTTGCCGTCCGGCCATACGGCCATGGGCGCGCCCATGCCAGTGTGGTTGGGGCCGAGCAGGAGCACTGTATCCGTCAATTTGGCCCGGGCCAGGGTCTGACCTGCCACGCCGCCTGAAAAGACGTGTCCGGCATGGGGGACCATGGCCAGTTTGGCGGTTTTCTCATTCTCTTTTTCCCCGCGCATGCACGACTGCACGGTTGCCAGCCACTGGTCCTGACGTCCGGCATAAAACTGGCCCGCGACGACGGGCTCGCGATCAAAACTCATGTCTGCCTCCTAGCGAAATTTTCGTACTTCCCTTTCGATCCGCGTCCCTTCGAGTTCTGCGGCAGCCATACGACCATGCAGGGAGTTTGGGAAGAGTTCCTTGAGGCGGTTCAAGTTTTCCCGCCATTTGTCCGTTTCCGAGTTCTTCTTGAAGAGCAGGGCCTTGCGATAGGTGTGCGCGGGCCAGTCCGCGTCATTCTCGTCAACATAGCCGTCGTATTCCAGGGTCCAGGCCAGGGCGTCCTGGGCGCGGCCGCTTTTCTCGGCGGCCTGGACGAGGAGCTCAAGTGTTTCCTTGAGCTTTGGAATGTCGCTTTTCTCTTTCTGCAACAGCGTCAGGGCTTCCTGTCCAAGGATGGTGGCCTGTTCAAGCCGTCCTGCCCCCAGCGCGTCCCGTCCCAGGAAATAGTGGGCGTAACCCCGCTGCGTGTCGGTCAGGCCCATGTCCGTGGCCAGTTTGGTCCACAGCGGTCCGGCACTGGCGGACTGCTCCAGCGTTTCATGGGCCAGGGCTGTCGCGTAATCCACCTGCCGCTGCCGTTCCTCTCCCAGATTCCAGGACTCGACCTCTTTGGACAGCTCCAGGATGTCCCGCCACTTTTGTAGCTCCACCTGCATGGCCAGGGTCACCTCCAGGCCGGGCTCGGAAAATTCTCCCCGGGGGGCGGAGCCGAAAACGAACGGCCTGGCCATGTCCAGGGCTTCCTGGGAGCGGCCGGTCTGCATGAGGGCCGTGGCCACGATCAACCTGATCCGAGGGTCCACGTCGCGGTCCTGATACATGTTTTCGTGAGCGCCCCAGTGCAACACCGCAGCATTGAAATCCTCAAGCTCAAGATCGTTGGTGAGCCAGTCCCGAAGCGCCGTGTCCGCCACTTCCCGAGCCTTGGGCAGCAGTTCGTGCTCCGGATACTCGTCCTGAAACCGCCGGATTTCCTCCAGGCTCGCGTCATACTTCTTGTTCCAGAGATGCCACATGGCCAGCTTGAGCCGTGCCACGGGAGCCAGCGGGCTGTCCGCGTGTTCCAGGATGCTGTTGTAGATCTGCTCGGGGTTCGATTCCGGGCGGCTGAATACGGGATTCATGTCCGCGATGCTCGGCTGGTCGAGAACGCCTTCCTCGGCCAGGCGCATCTTGGCGATGAGTCCGCCCTCCCTGGCCGGGTAGGCCTCGGAAGTGCGGTGATATATCTCGCGGGCCGCGTCGGGATTGTTTTCCTTGAGGAGGATGTCGCCGATACGGGCCATGGCCACGTCCACATCCGGGGCGTCCGGGACGATGTTGGCATAGGCCCAGAAATAGTCCTTGGCCCGGGCCGGTTTGCCGCTGAGCATGGCGGCATACCCGGCGGACATCAGAAAGGACGGGTCGCTCAGGTAATAGCTTGGCCAACGTTTTTCGATGTTGTCCACGATTTCAAGGGCCTTGTCGAAATATCCCAGCCCGGTGAATGCCCTGAGCAGTCCGACCGTGCTCGGTTGCACGGCCAGGCTCATGGGAAAGTTCTGGATCGCGTATTGGAAGTGCTCGGCGGCCCGGCCGTATTCCTTGCGCCGCAGGTAGTGTTCGCCCCAATAATAGTCGATCATGGCCACCCGGCGATCGTCCGGGTATTTCCTGCGCAGGAAGTCGAAATAGCCTTTGGCTTCGGGTACGTTGCCCACGAAGAGGTGCAGGTATCCAATTCGAGAGATGGCCTCGGGCACATTGCGCGAATCAAGGTTCGAGTTTTTGGCGGTCTCGTAGGCTTCCAGGATCGAGGCGAAATTGCCCTCAAGGTCCGCAAGCCCCTCCTTCATGGTGATGTCGGCCAGGGTGTAGAGCAATTCCTCGTGCAGCGTTTCGGGAATTTTGGGGTGCTCGATCATGTTTGTCACCGCCGTGCGCGCCGTGGTCAGGTCGCCTACGATCAAGGCGGTTTGAGCGGTTTTGTACAATTCCTCAAGCTTGGCCGTGCTGTTGTCCTCGGCGCTGCCGGAGATGTCCGATGCGTTCGCGGTCCGGTTTGTCTGGGAGTCCGTGGGCTCCGGCTCGGACAGTATTGTTTCGGTCGCGATGATGGCGGACGGCGTTGGCGATGGCGCCAGGTCGGCGTTTTCGTTGCCGGGATTTTGAGTGGCCGTGGGGGGGGCAGGTTCCGGCGGCGTGATGTCGGCCTGGATCGTGTCCGGGAGTTCGCCGGTTTGATTGACCTCCGGCGTGACTGCCTCCGTGATCTGGACCTTCGTCAGGAGCTGCGTCGCGTTTTGCCGGGGTGCCGTTGTGTTGGAAGGCAGAGACGCAGGGGGGAGTTGTTCCGGAGCACCTGCGTCCGTCTTCGCCTCGTCAACGGGAGACGTTTGTGGGGTTTGGTCGGGCGGCGTCGCGGCGCGATCGATGGGGCGGCGGACTACGGACTGCGGGGGCTCCTGCGCCATCGGGTCCGGCTGATCCTGTCCGGGCCGCACGATTTTGCTGCGCACGGAGGCAAGCCCTGAAAGCGACGAATCTTCCGCGAGCAAATCTTTCTGATCGACGTCGGTGGCATTTTCCAGGCTTGTCTCCGCTGACGAATTCGTTGTTGCCTGCGCTTGGGGTGCTGCGTTCCCGGCAACGTTCTCCTCGGCCTGAGCTTGCCCCTTAGGCGGGGAAGTCTCCGTAGTGGCGTTGGCGTCGGTGGCATTGTCCCCGCCTGTGGGCGCGGGCGAGACTGGATCAGGCTTTTTGGACTCGGGCGGCGCGGGAGGATACAGCTCAATGGAGAGTTCCTTGCGTTTGGAATCCGAGGAAGATGACAAAATGAAGTCGCCCGATTGCGTTCGAATGAAGACGCCGTCCGGGCTGATCAGGATCTCTTTGACCAGTTTTGAGGAAGAGAGGTCGGGGATTGCCGGTTTTCGCTCATTTTGCCAGAAGCTCCAGGCGATGGGAATCTGGATCTGCGTCAGGCCCCGCTGCCTGGGTTCGGCCACGGGCAGGGCCGTATCGAATCTGAAGACGAGCTCTTCGCCGTTTGGCAGCTTGTTCCACGTCAGAACCGCGCCATGGGCGGCGTGCAATGGTATCAGGCCCAGAATGGCCGGGACGAGGAGCCAGATCAGGCTGGCAAGGGGGCGTGTGCGCACGGGCTGCTGTAAGCAAGAATTGGGCACATTACTATAACATGTTCTTTTTTTTGAGCTTCTCAATAAGCGTGGTTCGCTTGATGCCCAAAACTTCGGCGGCCTTGTTCTTGACTCCGTCAACTTCCCCCAGGGCTTCGCTCAAGAGCCTCTCCTCGACCTGGTCCAGGAATTCCTTCAGGCCCAGGTGTTGGTCCCGCAAGTCCTGGAGTTCGGGCCAGCGGAAGCTCGCATCCATCGTCGGCATGGGGCGCTTTGGCACCTCGACACCGGTTTCACGAAGGATTTTGTCGGGCAGGTCAACGATGCCGATGTGGTCGGCATCACACAAGATGGACATGCGCTCCATGAAATTTTCCAGCTCGCGTACGTTGCCGGGCCAGGAATAGCGGGCCAGGATCTCTCGTGCGTCCTCGGCCATTTCGAGGACGCAGCTACGGCGGTTCACGCAGAAGTGCTTCAGGAAATGGTGCGCCAGGACCAGCACGTCTCCCCCGCGTTCGCGCAGGGGGGGCAGGGTGATGGGGATGACGTTCAGGCGGTAGAAGAGGTCTTCGCGGAAGGTGCCCTTGCGGACTTCCTCTTCCAGGTCACGGTTGGTCGCCGCGACCACGCGCACGTCGGTCTTGATGGTCTTGCCGCCTCCGACCCGCTCGAACTCCCGCTCCTGCAGAACGCGCAGGATCTTGACCTGCAGGGAGAGATCCATCTCTCCGATTTCATCCAGGAACACCGTGCCGCCGTGGGCCATTTCGAAGCGGCCGATCTTGGTCCGGATGGCATGCGTGAAAGCGCCTTTTTCATGCCCGAAGAGTTCCGATTCCAGCAACTCGCGCGGGATGGCCCCGCAGTTGATGGGCACGAAAGGCTTGTCCGCCCGGCCGCTGTTGCGGTGCAGGGCGCGGACAAGGAGTTCCTTGCCGGTTCCGGATTCTCCCGTGACCAGGACCGTGCTGTCCGAAGGGGCCACTTTGGCGAGGATCCGAAATACCTCTTGCAAGGCGGAACTCTTTCCAATTATTCCACACGTATCAAATGACATGGCCTCTCCTGGAACGTTGATGAGCTTCAACGCTGTTCTGATACTGCCTAACTGTCAAGATTATGACGGAAAAGCAACTCCAAAAATGCATCATCTCTTGAAATTTCCACCCCGAAGCCGTAGCGCCTTCTTTGTCGCCCGCGAGAAACGTTTTCTGGTCCACGTGCTCCTGGACGGTCGGCCGGTGACGGTGCACACCAACAATTCCGGATCCATGCTCGGGCTGCTGCGCCCCGGCATGGAGGTGTTCATCTCCCCTGCCGAATCCCCGAAGCGAAAGCTGCCTTACACCCTTGAGCTGGTCCGGCCTGGCGGCGATTGGGTCGGGGTCAACACGTCAACTCCCAACCGCCTGCTCAAAAAGGCCTGGGAGGCGGCCGCCATGCCGGAGCTTCGCGGATATTCGGAGTTCACTCCGGAGGCGGTGCACGGGGACTCCCGCCTCGATGCCAGGCTTTCAGGGCCCGCGGGAGAATTCTGGATCGAGGCCAAGAACGTGACCATGGTCGAGGACGGAGTGGCCTGCTTTCCGGACGCGGTCACGGAGCGCGGGCAGAAGCATCTGCTCGAACTCATGAACCTGGCCCAGAGCGGCGTGCGGGTGGGCGTCTTTCTGGCGGTGCAGCGTCCCGACGGCGGATGCTTCGGGCCGGCGGATTTCATAGATCCTCGCTTTGCCGAGCTTTTTTGGATGGCCGTGGGCAAGGGCGTGGAGTTTCTGCCCCACGTCGTGCACGCAAGCCCCGAAGGAATCGCCCTTGGAGCCCGCTTGTCGCTTGTTTCCCGAAATTCAACCCAATCTGGATAATCACACATGAACGATCAGCTTGTCCGCGTCATCTCCGATGAAGCCAATGTGCGCGCCATGGCCTGCCTGACCACCGCCACCGTGCGCGAGGCCTGCACCCGGCACGCCACCCTTCCGACCGCTTCCGTGGCCCTGGGCCGCGCCATGTCCGGGGCCGTGCTCCTGGGCGCGCTTCTGAAGGGGCGGCAGCGCGTGGCCCTCAAATTCGAGGGCAATGGTCCGCTGGGCAAGATCGTGGTCGAGGCCGATCCCATGTGCCTCGTGCATGGCTACGTGGGCAACCCGGCGGTGGATCTGCCGCTCAAGGACGGGCGCTTCGACATCCCCGGAGCCCTGGGCCGGGCGGGCCTTTTGACCGTGACCAAGGACTTGCGGCTCAAGGCCCCCTACCAGGGCGTCGTCAATCTCGTGTCGAGCGAAATCGCCGAGGACATCGCCTACTATCTGACCGATTCGGAGCAGACGCCCTCGGCCATGGGCCTGACCACAATCCCCGACGATCGCGGCGGAATCGCCGTGGCCGGGGGATTTCTGATTCAGTCCCTGCCTCCGGCCAACGAGGAAGCCCTTGATGCCCTGATGCGGCGGATAAAGGCCCTTCCGCCCCTGGCCAAGATGCTTCTGGAAGGCGCGACTCCCAAAGAGGTGCTGGACAGAATTTTCGGGGACATCCCCTTTGAAATTCTCGGGCATCAGGATGTGGCCTTCCATTGCGGCTGTTCCCGCGATCGCATCGAGCAGGCCCTCATCACCCTTGGCGTGGAAGAAATCAAAAGCCTCGCCGAGCAGGGCGAAGACACCGTCATCACCTGTGAATTCTGCCGGGAACCATACGCATTCACCTCGGAAGACCTGCGCCGTCTGGCCGAGGAGCGGCATTAGAAGCAAAATGCCTCCGGCGGGCAGGAAGCGCGCCCCTTGCACCCCGGTTGGGCCTGACTATCCTGCTGGAAAAGGCATGGATCCATGCGCGGCCGCTCTTTCCGGCGAAGTTCACCGGTCATCCCCGCGCAGGCGGGGATCCATGGCCTGGGGCGCAGTCGAACTGATCAGTACCGAAGTCATTCCCGCGCAGGCGGGAATCCTGTCTTTGGGGTGGTGGGGCCAAGAAACGTGAAAATGGGATATGAAAAAGGCCGCTCTCCTTTACGGAAAGCGGCCTTGCTGTCTTGTATGCCAAAAAAAATCAGACCATCATGTTGATGATCACGCCGGTCATGTCCAGCTGGGTGTGCAGGGCGGCCGCGTTGGCGGCGAAGGCGTGTTCGTTTTCGATCATCTGCACCATTTCCGTGGCCAGGTCGGTGTTTGATCCTTCGACCAGCATTTCTTCGTAGCGCAGCCCCTCGTCGGTCTCGACGTACTCCCCGCCCGGCACCAGTGGCCCGGCGGCGGTGTTTTCATAGACATCCTGAACCTGAACGCCCTGGCCATTCGGGCCGGTCTCGAATTCGACCCGGCTGGAACGAAAGCCGTTCGTGTTCATGTTGGCCACGTTGTCGGCCGCGACCTGCTGGGAAAAACTGATGGCCTGCATGGCCTGAACATTTTCCATCATGACGCACCTCCAATCAATTTATCTAACGCGGGCGGGACTTCCGTCAAGGCCTGCGTGGCCTGCGTCGGCGTCCATCTGGTCGATGCAGGCGTAGGCGCTGTGGTTGTGGATGGATTCAAACGATTCCACCTCGACCCTGAATCCGTTTACCTTGGGATGTGCGGCCAGCCGCGCCGCCGCGCCGCGAACCACATCCTCCACGAAGGTCGGGGCGGCGAAGGCCGTTTCGGTCACGTATTTCTCGTCCTCGCGCTTCAAAAGGGCGTAGACAGGGGAAGATCCGGATTCCTGCGCGATGGCGATGAGATCCTCAAGCCAGAGCATGCCCAGGCACTGCGCCTCGATGCGGACCATGGCCCGCTGGCTGTGGGCGCCTTCGCGGGAGATCGCCTTGGAGCACGGGCACACGGTCATGACCGGCACCTCCACGCCCAGCATCAGGCTGACCTCGCCGTCGCGAAGCACACCGCGCAGAAAGCATGAATAATCCATGAGCGCGGGGCTGCCCGTGACCGGAGCGCGCTGTTCCATGAAGTAGGTGAAAAGAAAGCACAGGTGCGAGCTTTGGGCGTGCAGCCGGTCGCGCAGGTCGAGGAGCAGATTCTTGCAGCTGTCCGCGTCCAGGGTCTTGTCCATGTCACGCAGGGCTTCCAGGAACCTGCTCATGTGCGTGCCCTTGAATTCGGCAGGCAGGTCCACGCTCAAATCCACCCGCGCCACGGTGTGCAGGCGTCCCTTGGCCCGGTCGCGCACGGTCAGGGGGATGGACAGGTTTTTGACCCCCACACGGTCGATGCGCAGGGCCACATCCGCCGGGCCGCTCTGTACGTCGCGCATCAGGTCAGGTCCTGGCCGGTGGTGGCCAGATTGAGTTTGCCGTGCTTCACGCCCTTGGTGGAGATGAGCCGTTCGGCGGTGGCCTTGATCTCCTGCCCCGGGCCCCGCAGAATGAGCACTTCCATGCAGTTGTGATGGTCGAGATGGATATGCAGGGACGTGACGATGACGTCCAGCGATGAATGCTGGATTTCGGTCATCTTCTGCGCCAGATCGGAGTGATGGTGGTCATAAACCAGGGTCAGGGTGCCGACCATCTCCTTGTTCAGGTCTTCCCATTCCTTCTGCACCAGGGTGCCTCTGATAAGGTCGCGTATGGCCTCGGAGCGCGTCTGATAGCAGCGTTCCTCGCACAGCGCGTCGAATTTTTCCAGAAGATCCGAGTCCAGGGAGACTCCAAAACGAATAGTCTGACCCATTTTTCCTCCTTAAATCGCTAAAGGGCGGGAGAGTTCCCACACGTTGACCGTCATGCGAGCCTGGTCAAAGGGGACCACTTCCCGGCTCTGATTCCTGACCCGCCAGCCCCGGCGGGAAAACCTGGACCACACCGTGCTCGACACGGTCCGTTCGGGATCGCCGAACCAGACCTTGCCGCCCGGAGCCAGGCTGCACAGCAAAAGATTTTCCAAGGGTTCGAAAAACCGCTGCTCGTAAAAAATGTCGCCGCCCCAGATACGGTCGAAGCTTGCCGGCGCAAGGCCCGGTTTGTTCCAGTCCATGCGCACCCAAAGTGGCGAAGGGACGGAATTGATGCGGGCGTTTCGGGCCGCGAAGTGCAGGGCGCCGTGCTCGTAATCCATCCCGACGACGCGTGCGCCGAGGTTTGCGGCCACAAGGGCGGACAAGCCAAGGCCACAGCCCAGATCCAGGCATCTGTGTCCGGCCAGCTCCTGCCGGGCCAGCCAGCCGCAGAGGGCCAGGGTGGCGGGCCAGAGTTCCACCCAGTAGGGGATGTGCTCTTCGGCCTTAGGGTCGTCCTCGTCCATGGATTGCCAGAGGGATTCAAGGTCCGCCGGGCGCTCCAGGGTCCAGGTCCTGCCGGCGGCGGTCACCTTGAGCTGTCCGTTGGGCTCGGAGGTTTCAGTCATCGTCGTCGGGCTTCATGCCTGCCATCATCTGTCCGATGCGGTCAACGCGCTGCCGGTCGTCCGCGGGGAAGGTGTCCACGATGGCCCCTCCATACATGACCGCGACGCGATCAGCCAGAGCCAGGGCCTCGGACAGATCCCCGGTGACGAGCAGTATCCCGGCCTCTTCGCGGGCCGCGAGCAGCGTGGCCCAGACTTCCTCGATGGCCGAGACGTCAAGGCCCTGGGTGGGCTGCTCCGCGACGATGAGGCGTGGTCTGCGATGAAATTCCCGCGCCAGGACCATCTTCTGCAGGTTGCCGCCCGAAAGTTGCCTGGCCTGGCAGTGCACATCGGGTGGGGAGACCTTGAATTGACGGACCAGATCCTCGGCCACCGCCTTGGCCTTGTCGCGCTGCAACCAGACGGAAGAGCAGTAGCCCTGGCGTGTGGTCAGCAGGAAATTGTCGACCAGATCCATGCCCCGGCATACGGCTAGGCCCATGCGATCTTCGGGGATGTAGCTCAGGCCGCCCTGCCAGGCCGGTTCGGAGAAGAAGGCCTGCCAGCTCTTGCCGAGCACGTTGACCTCGCCACTGCGGGGCTCTTTCAGGCCGCACACGACTTCGACCAGATCCTTCTGCCCATTGCCGGCCACGCCGACCACGGCCAGGATTTCGCCCTGTCTCAGGCTGAGGGAGACGTCCAACAAGGTTTCCGTGCCGACATCCTGCATGCGCAGCACGTTCTGTCGCAGCTCCATGGGTTCGCGGTGCACTTCCAGCAGCACTTCCCGGCCGACCATGCGCCGGGCCAGGTCGGCCGGTGAATGCACGTCGCCGGCCGGAAGCTCGTCCACCACTTCGCCCCGGCGCAGGATGGCGATCTCGTCGGCCAGGGCCATGACTTCGCCCAGCTTGTGGGAGATGTAGACGATGGCCTTGCCCTGGGCCGCCATGCTGCGCAGGGCCGTGAAGAGCTGCTGCGCCTCCTGGGGCGTGAGCACCGCCGTGGGTTCGTCGAAGATGAGGATGCGGCTTTTGCGTTGCAGGAGCTTCAGGATTTCAACCCGTTGCTTCTCGCCCATGGACAGGTCCGCCACGCGTGCGGCCGGGTCGATATCCAGGCCAAAACCTTGTGCCAACGTCCGGACTTGCTCGCGCATTTCCCTGGGAGAGAGAAAGAAGCCCGGCTCCTGGCCCAGGAAGACGTTCTCGGCCACGGTCATGGCCTCCACCAGCATGAAATGCTGATAAACCATGCCGATCCCGGCCCTGATGGCGTCCTTGGTCGATCGCAGCGCGCTTTCGTGACCGTCGATCAGGATCCGGCCGCTGTCGGGCAGGTAATGCCCGGCCAGGATGGACATGAGCGTGCTCTTGCCCGCCCCGTTTTCGCCGAGCAGGGCTTTTATCCGACCCGCGTGGATGTCCAGGCTGATGTCGTTGTTGGCCCGGACCGCGCCGAAGACCTTGGTGATACCGCGCAGACTGACCGCGGCCGTGGAAGCTGACACGCCTCAGCCCTGCCGCATCCCGGCGATGGGCTGCACGAACTGCGATTCCGTGTCCCACGGAAAGAGGATCCAGGTGTCCTGGCTGACCTCGGTGACGAAGGTGTCCACCAGCGGGCGTCCAGCGGGTTTGGCGTAGACGGAGGCGAAGTGAGCCTTGGGCAGCAGTTCGCGGATGAGCTTGGCCGTGCGGCCGGTGTCGACCAGGTCATCGATGATGAGCCAGCCTTCGCCGTTGCCCTCGATGCCTTTCAAAAGCTTGACCTCGCCCTTCTGGTTTTTCCAGTCGTAGCTGGACACGCAGATCGTATCCACCAGGCGGATGTCCAGTTCGCGGGCGATGATCGCGGCGGGCACGAGGCCGCCACGGGTCACGGCGATGATGCCGTTGAAGAAATCCTTGTCCAGGAGACGCCAGGAGAGGGCCTTGGCGTCACGGTGCAGCTGGTCCCAGGAAATGGGGTAGGTGCGCTGATATCTGTTTTCGGTCATAAAGGTATCCTATTCAGAAGGTTCCATGTTCACGCCCAGAGCGGCCGGGGCTTGGGTGCGATCGCTGCGCCATGACGAGAAGGCCAGGGCCGCGATGGTCAACACATAGGGCAGCATGAGCAGGATGGACGAGGGCAACGCCGTGCCCATGGCCTGCAGGCGGAGCTGAAAAGCCATGACTCCGCCGAAGAGGTAGGCGCCGATCATGGCGCGGCTCGGGCGCCAGAAGGCGAAGATGACCAGGGCGACGGCGATCCAGCCCCGGCCGGAAGTCAGGCCGTTGGTCCACAGGTGGGTGTAGGCAAGGCTCAGGTAGCTTCCGCCGAAACCGACCAGCATCCCGCCTCCCAGCAGCGCCGCCCAGCGATACGCCAGAACGTTCAGGCCGGCGGCCCGTGTTGCGGCGGGACTCTCCCCGGCGGCGCGGATGGCCATGCCCCAGCGGGTGTAGCGGAAGAAGGCCCACAGCAGCGGCGGAATGATGTAGGAGAGATAGACCAGGGCGTCCTGCTGGAAGAAGATCGTGCCCAGGCCGGGCAGATCGCCAAGAACGGGCAGGGAAAACTTGTCGAAGCCGGGGGCGGTGCGGCCGATGTAGGGCGTGCCGAAAAATCCGGCCAGACCCGTGCCGAAAATGGTCAGGGCCAGTCCGGAGACGACCTGGTTGCCCATGAACCAGATGCAGACGACGCCGTGCAGCGCGGCCATGCAGGCTCCTGCCAATCCTCCGGCCACGAAGGCCAGCACGGGCGAGCCCGTGTGCAGGGCCGTGAGGAATCCGACCAGGGCGCCGACCAGCATCATGCCTTCCACGCCGAGGTTCAGGATGCCGCCTTTCTCGGTGAGGATTTCGCCCAGGGTGGCGTACAGGATCGGGGTCCCGGCCTGAACCGTGGCCGCCAGCAGGGCGAGCAGAATTTCAGGGGTCATCCGATCCTCCGCAGATGCAGACGGTAGCGCGAAAAGAAGCCTCCGGCCAGCACGGCCAGGAGGATGAAGCCTTCCATGATGGCGCCGAAGGCCGCCGGAATCTGGAGGTCGAGCTGCAGGCTTTCCATGCCCACGCGCAGTCCGGCCAGGAGGAAGGAGGATACGGCGATGATCAGGGGATTGAGGTTGGCGAGCCAGGCCACGACAATGGCCGTGTAGCCGTAACCGGACATGATGCTCGGTTGCAGGCGTCCGAGGGTGGCCGAGGCTTCCAGAAAACCGGCCCAACCGGCCAGAGCTCCGCTCACTCCCATGACCAGAATCACCAGTAGGGAGTAGGGCATGCGGGCGTAGCGGGCCGCGCGGACGTTTTCGCCGCAGGCCCGAAGCTCGAAGCCCAGTCGGGTGGAACGCAGAAAAACCGTCATCAGCACTCCGACAGCCAGGCAGAGCAGCAGGCCCCAGTTCAGGCGGGTGTCGCCGATGCGCGCGACTACGGCGGCAGGCACGAATTCGCTGGTCATGGGAAAGCCGAAACTGCCCGGATCCTTCCACGCGCCATAGACGAGATATTCGAGAATCAGGATGCCGACGTAATTGAGCATCAACGTGACGATGATCTCGTTGGTCTTAAGCTTGAGACGCAGCACGGCGGGAATGATCCCCCACAGGCTGCCGGTCAGCGAGGCGCAGATCAGCATGGTCGGCAGCAGGGCGTACCAGGGCCAGCCGGGAAAGGTCAGGGCGGCCCAGGTCGCGCCCACGGCTCCCAGGGCAAACTGGCCTTCCGCTCCGATGTTCCAGATCTGCAGGCGGAAAGTCAGGCCCACGCCAAGGGAACACAGAAAAATGGGAATGGCCTTGATCAGGCAGTCCTCAAGGGCATAGCCGGAGCCGAAGGCGCTGTGCACAAGCAGCCACAGGGCGATTGCGGGCGGCTTGCCCTGCATGGCCAGGAGCAGACCGCTGACGACAAAAGCCAGGGCGAGGGCTGCCAGAAAAACAAGACAGGAGCCCCACCCAAGGGGCTCCTGTCGTCGTACGGCGCTGAGTTGAAGCATCGAGGGACCTTATTCCAGGGTGCCGACAACGCCCTGCACGAACCAGTTGAATCCAAGCAGGTCGCCATCGGCCATGACCGTACCGGCGGCGACTTTTTCGACGCCGGCCTGATCCTTGATGGGGCCGGTGAAGACCTGATAGGCGCCGGAGGCGATCTCCGCCTTCTTGTCGAGAACGGTTTTCTGCACATCGGCCGGAACCATTTCGCCAAAAGGCGCGATGTCGACGATGCCCTTGTCCAGTCCGTGCCAGTAGAAGTCGCTCTTCCAGGTGCCGTCCTTGATCTGCTGGACCATTTCCGTGTAGAACGGGCCCCAGTTCCAGATGGCCGCGGTCAGGTGCGACTTGGGCGCAAAGGCGGACATGTCGGTGTTGTAACCCACGGAGTAAACGCCGCGTTCCTGGGCGGCTTCCTGCGGGCCGGGGGAATCCTGATGCTGGGCGATGACGTCGCAGCCGACGTCGAGCAGGGACTTGCCGGCCTCTTTTTCCGTCGCCGGGTCGTACCAGGTCTTGGTCCAGACCACGCGGACCTGCACGTCGGGATTGACGGCCTGGGCGCCGAGAGTGAAGGCGTTGATGCCGCGGATGACTTCGGGGATGGGGAAGGCCGCCACGTAGCCCAGGACGTTGGACTTGGTCATGGCGCCCGCGACCATGCCGGTCAGGTAACGGGCCTGATAGATGCGCCCGAAATAGTTGGCCATGTTTTCAGCGTTCTTGTAGCCGGAGCAGTGCAGGAACTTGACCTTGGGAAAATCCTTGGCCACCTTGAGCATGGGGTCCATGTAGCCGTAGCTGGTGGCGAAGATGACGTCATACCCCTTGCGGGCCATGTTCATGATGACACGTTCGGAATCCTGGCCTTCGGCGACGGATTCGACAAACGACGTGGTCACTCCGTCCATGGCTTCGACAGCCAGACGGCCCTGGTCATGGGCATAGGAATATCCGGCGTCGCCCACCGGGGACACATAGACAAATCCAACTTTCATGTCTTCGGCGAAGCAGGTTGATCCCAGGGCCAAAAAGGCCAGCAGGAACAAGGGCAAACATTTTCGCATCATCCGTCCTCCGTAATGTGTTGCTGCAAGGGGTGGCCCCGGGGCACGATGCCCATTCGTGGGGAGAGTTCCAAGCACATGGCACATAGCCAATACCCTCTAAGCTGGCAACAGGCAGGTGGCCATGCTTTCATCCATGTAAACCGGACAAATGTCAGACAGTTATTGACAAGAACGCGAAAAGTCCGGAAAAAACAGACAATAATTAAAGGCGTGCCGGGACTTGGTTTTTTCCCATTCTGTATTAACCTGTTGAAATCAAGATATATTGATGCCTCCGGCACGGTTCTGTCATACTGTCTTACATTCGCCCCGCAGGATAGCCTCAGAGAAGGGAGTAAACATGTCCAAAGACACGATGATAAGTTTCAGGACCACGGAAGATTTCAGCAAATCGCTGAAAAAATTTGCCAAGAAGAACAAGGTCACGCTTTCGGGTTTTATCGACGCCGTCTTGCAGGATTTTCTTCAGTCCCAGGCGGGACAGGAAATCCTGCTGGAGGATCGGCGCAGATTCCCGCGTCAGCACAAGGCCATCCCGGCCATCATCAGCGGTCAGATCGGCTCGCAAAAATATTTCCATGCCAGCAAGATAACCAATCTGTCCCTGGGCGGGATCAACCTCGTCGTGCCCAAGAACGGCGACGGCTGCAACCTGGCCGACCAGGAGCTGGACTCTTTTGATGTCGTTTTCGCCTTGCCGCGGGAAGACCGGCCCATCACCATCCAGTGTCAGGGCAAGAGGGTTTTCCAGACTTCGGACTGCTATCAGGTCGGTGCCAGCTTCGACGACACCGATCTGGACAGCTATCAGGCCCTGCAGAGCTACCTCTACTGATTTTTATGGCCATGGTTGAGGTTTCGCGCCCCGGGACACGCAGGTGTTCCGGGGCGGTTTTGCGACTGGGTGGACGGTATGGACAAGCTGGACCGCATGGGCGGAGGGCTTACACTTCCAGCCATCTGCGCAGGTGTTCCGTTTCATCTTTCCAGCGCGGGCTGAAGCGCAGGTCGAGGAAGCGTGCGTAGACCAGATCCAGATAATCCATGCATTTTTCCAGCAGATAGATCTTTTCGAGGATGCGTCCGTCGGGGTCTTCGCCTTCCTCCAGCTTCATCTCGACCTTGGGAGTTTTGAGGCCCTGCAGGGTGAAGTTGGCCGCGTCCAGGAGTACCTGCCAGCTGACCTCGTCCCGCTCGACGCGGACCTTGGCCTTGTTGACCTTCTTTCCGTTGCGAAGCCCCATGCGTGCCTCGCGCAGTTCGGCCATGGGCCCGCTGCACACTGCCGTTTCCCTGGCCTCTCCCTCGCCGCCCTGAACCGAGACCTTCTGCTCCACCGTGACCGAGAAGGCCTCGCCTTCCTTGGTCCGGAAAAGTCCGTTGCTGGTTTCACTGGCAAACCACAGCCAGGTCAGAAACTCCTGTCCCAGAAGGAGGCTCACTGTTTCCGCGCGTTCAAGATCCATCATGCACCTCCCTGGGCGAAAACGGTCGGTTCAAAATCGTCGAGTTCGGCCTGACGCTCGGCCCCAAGGGTGCTGAGAGCCAGGAAATAAGGGGTCAGCGGCTCCAGATTGAGGCCGAAGGTGTGCGTGAAAAGTTCCTCGAAGAGTTCGGTCAGCTTGGACTGGGTTGAGGCGATGTAGACCAGTTGCCTGGTCGTGTCCCAGACCACGTCGAAACAGGCCGGGATGGGCAGGGTCCGGGCGCGCAGGCGCAGCTCGACCTGCTCGCGGATCTCGGTCTTCTGCTCTTTGGTCAGAAATTTCTTGCCCTGATCGCGCATGGATCGCATGGCCTCGTTCACGGCCACGGCGAAATGCTTTTTCATGACCGCGGGCGGCACACGGCGCGTGTCCAGACGCAGGGTGAAGGTCAGGTATGGGCCTTTTTCTGGCGGGCACAGGGCAAACTCCGGATCGAGCATGTTGTCGAAGGAGACCCAGCCGAAGCTGCGCTCCTCGGCACTGGCGTCGATGTCGCGGAAGGCGTTGCGTTTGAGCCGCTCGTCCACTTCGTGCCAGAGGCTCGAAGGGATATCATCCTCCACAATGCGGTAGCGCGTGATTCCCACGCTTGCTGACATGAATCCCAAGGCGTCCTCCCCGCCGTCTTCGTCTTTGTGCTTTGACGGCATCTTGGTTTTGTTTAAAGGTCTATATTCATCACTCGAATTTTACGGAGTTCCCATGTCCAAAGCGATCTGCATACACGGTCATTTTTACCAGCCGCCCCGTTTCGACCCCTGGCTTGAAGACGTGCTGCCGGAAGAAGGCGCCGCCCCGGAACACGACTGGAACGCACGGATCACCAAGGAAAGCTATGCTCCCCTGGCCTGGGCGCGGCGTCTCGACGGCACGGGCATGATCACCGAGCTTGTCAATTGCTATGCATGGATGAGCTTCAATTTCGGCCCCACCCTGCTGCGCTGGATGGAGCTTCATGCTCCCGAGACCTACACGCGCATTCTGGAGGGGGACAGGCAGAGCCTTGAGCGTCTGGGACACGGCAATGCCCTGGCTCAAGTGTACCATCACTCCATCATGCCCTTGGCGACGGAATTGGACAAGGACCTGGAGATAGCCTGGGCCGTCCAGGATTTCCGGACTCGCTTCGGTCGGGAGCCCGAGGGCATGTGGCTGGCCGAGACCGCCGTGGATCTTCCGACCCTCGACGCCCTGGCCAAGGCCGGCATCCGCTTCACCATCCTGGCTCCTCGTCAGGCTCGGGCCATTCTCGGGACAGACGGGGCATTTCATCCCGTGACCGAAGACAGCCTCGACACCACGCGGCCCTATCTGGTCAGGCTCCCACAAGGCAAGTCAATAAGCGTGTTTTTTTATGACGGGGCCGTCTCCAGGGCCGTGGCCTTCGAGCGCCTGCTTGGCAGCGGAGAAAATTTCTGGACCAGGCTGTCCGGCTTCTTTTCCGTGGGGCTCGGCAACATCGCCACGGATGGAGAGTCCTACGGGCATCATTTCAAATTCGGCGAAATGGCGCTGGCCTATGTCATTCAGCAGGCCAGAGAGGGGCGCGACGAAGTCGGGCTGACCAACTACGGCGCCTACCTTGCGGCGCATCCGGCCATGGACGAGGTGCAGATCCATGAAAACACCTCCTGGAGTTGCGTGCACGGAGTGGAGCGCTGGAAAACGCACTGCGGGTGCTCTGACGGCAGCCACCCGGATTGGGTGCAGGATTGGCGCAGGCCGTTGCGGCGTTGTCTCAATTATTTGAAATACTATGCTGACGAGCATTTTTTCAAACGGGGTGGCGCATTTTTTCGCGACAGCGGCCTGGCCCTGCGGGAGTACGGGCTGGTTCTGGCCGGGAGCGAAGACTTGGAATCGTTTCTTGAAAGGCAATGCCTGCCCGGCCTTGAGCAGGCGCAGCGCACCGACGCCTGCCGGTTGCTGCTCATGCAGCGGCTGGCCCTGGCCGCTTTTTCCAGCTGTGCCTGGTTTTTTGATGACATTGCCCGAATCGAACCGCTCAATGGCCTGACCTCCGCCAGACGCGCCCTGGACCTGCTCGCGGCCACGGGCGGCCCGGATGTGGAAGCCGGGTTTGTGCGCGTGCTGGCCGAAGCCCAGTCGAACATGCGTGACGAATGGGACGGAGCGGTCCTGTGGGAAAAAATGGTCACGCCCAGGAGACCGTCTTTAAAGGAGTTTGCCGCGTATCCGCGCCGTTTTCCGGCGGCAGGCGACCGGCCCGAGATGGCCTGGCCGGGCGTTCGGCTTGAGCTTGAACCCTTGGGACAGGGACACAGGCTGCGCTGCTTCTGGACCCGGACCCTGGAGGAGGAAACGGCCGTGCTGTCAGGGCCGGAAGAATTTTCGGCGCACTCCCGGCACAAGGCCGAGGTGGGCTTTCGTCTGGCCAGGGAGCATGAACGGGAACTTTTGCGGCAATCCTGCCTGCTCGCCCGTGAAATGGCGCCACTGTTGTCCGGTTTCGCCGATGGGCAAAGCGTGTCCCAGGAGCTTTTGGCCATGCAGATTCCAGGGCTGGTCTGGAACTGGCTTTTTGAAGGAGTGGAGTTGCCGCGTGGCATGCAGGATTCTCTTGCGTCATGGTTCGCGGTCAACACGGGTATCCGCAAACTGCTGGAACGCCTGATCGAGGAGCGTGGCACCGAGATGGCCCTGTCCCTGCCGGGTCAGGCCCACGCGCTGGTGGAGTTGATCACCCGCTCACGCCATCTGGGGCTGTCCATTTATTGGTGGGAGGTCCAGAACAAGGTCATGGCCGTGCCGAACAGGGGCGTGCACGTGGAGCTGTGCATGCTGCTGGGGCTCTCCTAGGCGGCCGTCCAAAAACCATTCTGGACTGCGTTGCTCACCTGGTGCTGACCTCCCGCACAATCTCCAGGAGGGCCATGGACTCCGCCCTCCCGCACGCGTGAGGGTTTTGAAACTCGCAGAGCTTGCTCAGTCGGCCTCTTATAGCAACTTGGATAGTAATTTAACCAAGTCCTGGACTCGGCCCCGAAAGCCCGATATAAGGACGGCCATGAGCATGACCGTCATCACCCGCATCAAAGGCCTCTCAGCGCGTCAGTACGTGGGCCAAAGGGCTCACGACCTGCGCGTCGAGGCCGAGGACATCGGGGAGGATCTGGCTGGCGAGGAGCCCCTGTCGGAGCCTCGCCGCCACCTGGTCCCCGACTACGTGGACACCACGAGATCAACCCTCCACACGGTTTTCATCAGCGCCGAGAAGGTGCCAGACCACGAGGGCCTCCACGCCCTCAATGAGAAGATGAAGGTCGCCGCCAAAAAGCGCACCGCCAAACGCTACGCTAAGGCCAAGGCCTCTGGAGATGAGGCCGCCATCGAGGCGGCGTGGAAGGCCAAACAGGCTTGCCGGCAGAGGTACAAGCGAGACGAAATCGTCGCCATTAGCGTCTTCATAGGTTTCGGTGCCGAGGCTCAGCCCATCTTCGAAGCCCTTGACCCCGCCGAGCAAGACCGCTTGTTCCAAGAGGCTATCGAGGCCGTGCGCCAGGACATGGGTGCGAAGCTGATCAGCGCGGTGGTCCACCGCGACGAATACACCCCTCACGTGCAGGTCATGTTTATGGCCGTGGCCACGTCTGGCGCCAAGGTCCGCTACAAGCCCGACGATTGCAGCCGCCTGCAGGACATCGCCGCCGCGCCCTTTGCGCACCTCGGCTTCCACCGAGGCACGCGGAAAGAGGAGCGCGAAGCGCGAGGCGAAACTACCGCAACGACCAAGCATAAGAGCGTCAAGCAACTCCAGCGGGAACTGCCCCGCCAGCTCGCCGCCGCGAAAGCCGCCCTAGCTGCGGCCGAGGGCTCCGTCGAGCAGGTCCAAGCGCAGCTCCAGGCCGACCAAGCAGCAATGGCCGCCGCCCAGGCCGAGCTAGTGGCAACCACTGCCGCCGTGGCGCAGATCCGGACGCAGCTCCAGGCCGACCAAGCCTCTGTCGAGGCCGCGCGGGCCGCGCAGACTCAGGCCGAGGCAGCCGTGACACAAGCCCAGACCAGGCTGCAGGGTAGCCAGGCCCAGGCCGAGGCGCTGGCCGCCGAGTACGAGCGCACCCAGCTTGGCCTGGAGGGAGCCCAAGCACAGGTGGACCGGCTGCGCACGGTCCTGTCGAAGACACTGGCCCAAGCCAAGGCCGTGGCCGAGCGCCAGCACCCGGGCCAGACCTTCGAGGTCGTAACCGGCCGCGGTCCCCTCGGCATAGGCATGCGTACCGAGCAAGCGCAGCTGTACACGTCCGATGAGCTGGACGCCTACGGCCGCACAGTGGCCTTCGAGGCAGCCAGAGAAGTCCTTGTCAAGGAAAAGTCCTTGCAAGCTCGCGAAGCCGCCCTACAGGGCGAAATAGCGGCAGTCCGGAAGCGGGAGCAATCCGTGGCGGTGCGCGAGGCCGAGGTCCAACAAGCCGTGGATCTGCGCTCCGTGGCGCTGGACGCGTTCGCGCGTCTCGCTCTTGCCGGGCACCCCACGCTTGCCGAGGCCGACCCGTTGGACCAGGTGGAGGCCTGGGTGGACCGTGGGCACGACCTGGTCGACATCCGGGCCGCCGTAGCCGGTACGGCCGTCGAGGCCATGGTGCAGCGAGCTTGTGACCAGGTGCAGCAGCGCCTCGATGCCGAGGCCAAACAGCAGGCCGAGGTCGAACAGCAGGCCGAGCAGGCCCAGGGATGGGATGGGCCTTAACTGTAACTGAAAAAACAGGTTAACAATAGAGGTGCCGGATCTCCTGACCACGCCTAACCACTAAGGCCCGACGGAGGGGTCGATCATGCCTGAATAAGGGGTGCAGGGGACGAGTCCCCTGTCTGCCGGAGGCATCTTTCCCTATTCCCCTTCCATCCACCTTTTCCAGACTTTCCGCGCTCGCTCTGCGTAGAGAGCTTTGCGTTTCTTTTTGGGCGCCTTCATGTTCAGGGCGGGCATGAGGCCGAAGTGGACGTTGGAGGGCTGGAAGTGTTTGGCCGGGGTGCGCAGGTGGGTAAGGAGCGCGCCCATGGCCGTCTCCACCGGGGGGAGATCCCGCTTGCCCGCCAGAAAAAGTCCCAGCCACAGGCCTGTTGCGGCCGACTCCAGATATCCCTCTACGCCGCTGATCTGACCGGCCAGATATGTGCCCGGCCGGGCCCGCAGTTCAAGGGTGGGGGTCAGGACTTCCGGGGCCAGCACGTAGGTGTTGCGGTGGATGCTGCCCATGCGCAGGAATTCGGCGTGCGCGAGGCCGGGAATCGTGGCGAAGATGCGTTTTTGTTCGCCGTATTTGAGCTTGGTCTGGAATCCGACCATGTTCATGGCCGTCTTTTCCCGGTTCTCGGCGCGCAGCTGCACCACTGCATGGGGCTGCCCGCCGGTGCGCGGATCTATGAGGCCCACGGGTTTTAAGGGGCCAAAAGCCAGGGTCATTTCCCCGCGTTCGGCCATGACCTCGATGGGCAAGCAGCCCTCGAAGTGAATCTCCTTTTCGAACTCCCTCGGGGCGACCTTTTCTCCGGCCACCAGCGCACGCACGAAGGCCAGGTACTCTTCCTCGTTCATGGGGCAGTTCAGGTAATCCTTGTCCTCGGGGGCGTAGCGTGAGGCCCAGAAGGCCACGTTCATGTCCACCGACTCCGTGAGCACTATGGGCGCGATGGCGTCGTAAAAGGCCAGTGAATCCTGTCCGACGATGCGTGCCAGGTCCGAGGACAGGGCGTCGCTGGCCAGGGGACCGGCGGTGACGATCAGGGCGGCGTACCCCTGTCCGTCAAGTTCGGCCAGGCTGGTGATTTCGCGGCGCATAAGGGTGATGCGCGGGTGCGCTTCGATGCGTCTGGTCATTTCACGGGAGAAGAGCTCCCTGTCCACGGCCAGCGCCTTTCCGGCGGGCACTTCAACCCCTTTGGCCACATCCATGACCAGGCTGCCAAGCTCCGCCATTTCAAGTTTCAAAAGGCCGATGCCGGTTTCAGGCTCCGACGAGCGAAAGGAGTTGGAGCAGACCAGTTCGGCCAGGCCCTCGCTCTGATGGGCGGGGGAGAAGCGCTGGGGCTTCATCTCGTAAAGGACAACGTCGCATCCGGCCTGGGCCAGCTGCCATGCGGCTTCGCATCCGGCCAGTCCGGCCCCGACGATTGCGTAGGTAGTGCTCATCTCTTGTTCCCGTGATGGTGGTGAAAGGCGGACTTGTGGCCCATGGTCGCGCCGTGGTCAATCGTTATGAATGATGCCCGATCCGTTTTTCGCGGATCGGGCATCAGGGAAAAAAGGGGAGGCGGGCCTCCCCGGTCTATGCTCTGACGGCCTTTGCCGGACGGTTGCGGAGCCATTTTTCGAGTTCGATGATGATGAAGGCCAGGATCGAGACTCCGATGATCTTGAGCCAGGGCAGGAGGCCGATGGGCGCGCTGCCGAACAGGACGTTCATGAACGGGACGTAGGTGAAGGCGAGCTGCAGGAGCATCATGATCCCGAATCCGGCGACCACCCACGGGTTTGTCCACAGGCCCAGAGCAAAGGGGGAGCGGGTGAAGGAGCGGCTGTTGAAGAGGTAGAAGGCTTCGACCATGACGAAGACATTGACGGCCACGGTGCGGGCCTGTTCCTGCACGCCGGTGGTCTGCAGTTCCCACTCGTAGAGGCCGAAGGCGGCAATGAGGAGCAAGCCGCCCACAAGCATGATGCGGATGTACAGCTCCGAGTCCAGGATGGGCATGCGCGGATCGCGCGGGTCGCGGTCCATGATGCCCGGCTCCTTGGGCTCGAAGGCGAGCATGAGGCCGAGGCATCCTGCCGTGGTCATGTTGATCCACAGGATCTGCACCGGCAGGATGGGCAGGGCCACTCCCAGCAGGACGGCGGCGAGAATGACCAGGCCTTCGCCAACGTTGGTCGGCAGGGTCCAGACGATGAATTTGAGCAGGTTGTCATACACGCCCCGGCCTTCTTCCACGGCCGCCTCGATGGTGGCGAAGTTGTCGTCGGTCAGGATCATGTCCGAGGCTTCCTTGGCCGCCTCGGTGCCGCCTCTGCCCATGGCCACGCCGATGTCGGCCTGTTTCAGGGCCGGTGCGTCGTTGACGCCGTCGCCGGTCATGGCCACGACTTCGCCGCGATTCTGCAGCGCCATGACCAGACGCAGCTTCTGATCCGGGGCGACACGGGCGAAGACGGATGTGTCCGCGGCCTTGGCGATCAGTTCTTCATCGGACATGAGGGCCATCTCAGAGCCGCTCATGACCTGGCAGGTCGGGTGGCCGGGGCACGTCTCTATGCCAAGGCCTAGCTGTAGGCCGATGGCCGCTGCCGTGACCGCGTGATCTCCGGTGATCATCTTCACGTTGACTCCGGCGCGGTGGAAGGCCTGCACGGCCTTGATGGCCTCGGGACGCGGCGGGTCGATCATGGCCGTGAGGCCAAGGAAGATCAGGTCGGAGGTCACATCGCCATGATCAAGCGAGGAGGCGTCCTTGGGCAGTTCCCTGCAGCCCATGGCCAGGACGCGCATGCCGCCGAGACCGAGGCGTTCGACCTCGGCGCGGATTGCGGTGTGATCTAGCGGGGCAAGGCTGCCGTCGGGCAGGAGTTCCATGGTCGCGCGATCGAGCATGGCTTCGACCGAGCCCTTGAAGAAAGCCAGACGGGGGGTGTCCGCGCCCTGGTCGTGCAGGGTGCCCATGTATTGGTGTTCGGATTCGAAGGGCAGGGTGTCGAGCCGGGGCAGGCCTTTGGATTCAGCTTCAAGGTCGAGACCGCCCTTGCCGGCGGCCACGATGAGCGCCGCCTCGGTGGGATCGCCGATGACCTTTTCACCGCCTTCCAGATATTCGATGCGGGTGTCGTTGCACAGAAGTCCGGCCAGCAGGGTCGTACGCAGGGCCTGATCCGTGTCGGTGAATCCTTCGATGGAACCCTCGGGGCGATAGCCTGTCCCGCTGACCTCGTGGCTGGCGCGGCCCGCGAAGATGGCGGTGACCGTCATCTGGTTTTCGGTCAGGGTGCCGGTCTTGTCCGAGCAGATGACCGAGGCTCCGCCAAGGGTTTCCACGGCGGGGAGCTTGCGGATGATGGCCCCGCGCGAGGCCATGCGCGAGACGCCCATGGCCAGGATGACGGTCACGGCGGCGGGCAGGCCTTCGGGGATGGCGCCAACGGCCAGGGCCACGGCGGCCATGAACATGTCGGCGGCTTTTTCGCCGCGCAGGACGCCCGCCGCGAAGGTCAGGGCGGCCAGGGCCAGGATGGCCCAGAGCAGGATGTGGCTGAAGCTTGTGATCTTGCGGGTCAGGGGCGTGGCCAGTTCGTCGGCCTCGGAGACCATGGTCGAGATGCGGCCGATTTCAGTGCAGTCGCCGGTGCTCACGACCACGCCAGTGGCCTGGCCGTAGGTGATCAGGGTGGAGGCGTAGGCCATGTTGCGGCGGTCGCCAAGGACGGCATCCTGGGGCAGGAGGTCCGTGGATTTGCCCACGGGCACGGATTCGCCGGTCAGGGCCGATTCGTCCACGCGCAGATCCTTGATGGCCACGAGGCGCAGGTCGGCCGGAACCTTGTCGCCCGACCGCAGAATCACGATGTCTCCGGGCACGAGCTCGGAAGCCGCCACGCGCCTAGTGGCGCCCGAACGAATGACCACCGCCTCGGTGATCATGGAATTGGCAAGGGCTTCGAGCGCCCCGGCCGCCTTGGCTTCCTGGATGTAGCCGACGATGGCGTTGACCAGGACCACGCCTATGATGACTCCTGAATCCACCACTTCCCCGAGGGCCGCGGTTATTATTCCGGCCGCGATGAGGATGTAGACTAGGGGCTGGTGGAACTGGAGCAGAAAGCGTTCGAGCTTGGTTTTGCCCCGGCGCGTGGTCAGGGCATTGGGGCCGAATTCGTCGGTCCGCCACTTGATCTGCAAGGTATCAAGGCCCTTGCCCGGGTCAACCTGAAAAGTTTCGAGAACATCCTTGGAAGGCAGGTGATGCCAGAGTTTTCCGCTAAAACAGTCCATATGGAGCGCTCCTCGTGTTTGTGATGGTACAGGACAATATGGTATCGTCGGGTTTGGGAAGTCGAGTGTTTACTGAGTAGAGCACATAATGGCAAACATGAACTACCCACAACTATGCATTACGCATTGATGGGGTTTCGTGCTTCGACGGGATTGCTCGGCTTTAGGGCCGAGTCTGACATCCCTCCACACCGCGGACGGTTCCCGCCCGGCCAGGGCGAGGCCCCGGAAAAGTATATTGATGGCGGCGTTCTGATCACGATCCATGACCAGTCCACAATGGGGGCAGTTATGAATGCGATCGGAAAGGGTCTTTAGAACCGTTTCTCCGCATCGACTGCAGTCCTGTGTCGTGCCCCTGGGGTTCACTCTTACAAACTGGCAACCAGCTTCTTCCGCTTTGTAGCCGAGTATTATCAGGAAACGTCCGAGGGCAGCGTCAGCCATGGACTTGTTTAGTCCACGCTTCCACATTCCACCTTTTGCCATCATGTTTTTGACCGCAAGGTCTTCCACGGCCAGGAATGACGTGGTGGACACGATCTTGGCCGCGGTCTTGTCTAAATAGTCCTTGCGCCGGTTCGCGACGCGCCCGTGGATGCGCGACAGTTCGCGCACAGCTTTTCTGCGATTCGCGGAGCCTTTCATCTTCCGCGAGATGCTACGGCTGGCGGCCTTGATCATGGCCACGTCCTCATTGAGATGGCGTTTGCGCAGGATCTCGGTGCCATCGGCCAAGACACCAAGCGATTTAAGCCCAGCGTCAAGGCCGGTCATGGACTCTGGATCCTCGGCTACGGGCCTGGCAAGCGCGGACAGCGTCGTGTGATAGGTGATGGTCGTGTACCATTTACCCCAGTTTCTACGGATCGTGCAGCAGGTCATCTGCTTTCGATCCAGCCCTAGGAGATTCACTCGACACGTCCCTCTAAGCTTGATGTGGCCCAAGTTGGTCACGGCAAGAACGCCGCGGCCGCTGCTGAGTTCCGTCAGCTTCCAGCCCGCAACGCAGGGATAGGTAAAGCTGTCGAAACGATCCTTTGCCTTGAAGCGTGGATACCCGGGCTTCTGGCCGCTTTTCAGGCGGCGGAAGAAAGCTTTGAACCCTCGGTCCACGCGCCTGACGGTCTCCTGAAGGGCGTGAGAACCAAGCGGCAAGTACCATGGCTTCTCCTCCTTCATGGCGGGCAGCGCGTTCTGCTGCTCGTTGTAGGAGACGGAACGCTTCCCCTCGCACCAGGCGTCCCGGCGCTCGGCGAGGCTCTGGTTGTAGAGCAGTCGATGCAACTCAAGCCAGGACTCAAGCTGCCTGGCTTGCTTGGCTGTTGGATACAGCCTCAGTGTGCAATTTCTTATTGCCTTCGACATGATAAAACTATATACAGTTATCTATGGAAAAGTCAATACTAAACACATATTCTCACTGCTCTTTCAGGATATTTTATCACATAGTTTTTGTGACAAAATACCGGAGGCCGGCACTGACCGACGCCATGCGCGATCGCCTGAAAGAGTTATTCGGTCGCATCTGCGACAACGCCAAGTGCATTCTGGTCGAAATGGACGGCGAGGCGGACCACGTCCACCTGCTTGTGGATGCGAGCCCGAACGTCCAGCCGTCGCGGCTCGTGAATACGCTCAAGACCATCAGCTCCCGAGAGCTGCGCAAGGAATTCGCAGTGGAGTTGGCGAGACACTATTGGAAGCCAGTCCTGTGGTCGCGAGCGTACTGCGTCCTCTCCGCGGGCGGAGCTCCGCTTGATGTGATCAGGAAATACATCCAGAATCAGGGCAAAGACGCCGAATAACTCCACCCTGGACGAGGATGGAGAATGCGTCGGGAATTTGGTTCAAGGTGTGAAGGGCGCAAACAATAACACCGGGAGGTATCCATGGGACTGAAAAACTGGCTGCTGCTCATGCTCACGGTTTTCGTCATTCAGGGCTGCGTCATCGCGCCCGCCGCGCCGCCGCAGCGGCATGGGCCGCCGGATCACGCCCCGGCCTACGGCTACCGCACTACGTACCGCTACTCTTATTATCCGGATGTCGGGGTGTATTTTGATCTGGACCGCAAGATCTATTTCTACCTGGACCGGGGATGGCGCAGCGCGGTGGTCCTGCCGCGGGCGCTGCGGGTTCGGTTGGGCAGTCCGGTGAGCATGGAGCTCGATCTTGACAAACCGTATCACCGTTATGACGAGCACAGGTCCACGTATCCGCCAAGCAAAAAGAAGAACAAGCGGTGGTGATCATCTCGCCGGATTTTGAAGTGATCGCACAGGAGCCCGGATTTTTTGTCGTGCACAAAGACCCGGGGCTTGATTTTCATGATTGCGACGGCCGTCCCGGGCTGTGCACTCTGGTCCGGGATCGGTTGGGCCGGAGAGTTTTTCCGGTGCATCGTCTGGACAAGGCCACCTCCGGGTTGCTGCTTCTGGCCGAAAGCCGGGAGTGGGCCGGGGTCCTGGCCGGGCTGTTTCGGGAACGCGCCGTGAGCAAATACTACGTCGCCCTTTCGGACATGGCCCCGCACAAAAAGCAGGGGCTCATTCAGGGCGACATGATCCGTTCGCGCCGGGGTAGCTGGATGCTGGCCCGGACCATGGAGCGTCCGGCAAGGACGCGGTTTCTGAGCTGGTCCGTGCGGCCGGGCCTGCGCCTCTTCGTCCTGAAACCCATGACCGGGCGCACGCATCAGCTGCGCGTGGCCATGAAGAGTCTGGGCGCGCCTGTCCTGGGCGATGTCCTCTATCATCCCATTGTCCCGGAGTGGCCGGATCGCATGTATCTGCACGCCCACACCCTGCGTTTTTCCCTGGACGGAAAGGATTTTGCCTACGCCTGCCCGCCCAAAAGCGGAGTCATGTTTCTGGAGGATGCGACCAGGAGCGCCCTTGAGGCCCTGGGGCCGCTGGACGCCCTTGCGTGGCCAAGGAGCGCGGGAAGTTTTTCGAGGATGTAGCTTTTGTGTTTGCTGGAGACGCGGTCAGGTATCGAGCAGGTTGTTGCCCTTGACGCGCATGCGGGCGTTCAGGGCGTCGATGCGTTCCTGCAGGCGTGCGCGGCGGTGTTCGTTCTTTTCACCATAGTAGGAGCGCAGCAGAAAGTTGCGGCAATGAAACAGGGTGTGCGACTCCTGATCGATATCGACCAGTTTTCCGCAAATGGCGCAGGTGCTGAATTTGGCCATGGATCACATCCCCTTGGGCGGCTGAAAGGGGGCGTTTGAATTGTCTTCCCAGGATATGCCGGTCAGCAGACGGTACATCTTGAGCGCTTCGATATGTTCCGGAGACAGACCCAGGGCGAGTTTGATGCATTCCAGCGCGTTTGCCGGCTGGGCATCGCAGAAATAGGCTTTGGCCATGTTGTAGTGAATGTTCTCATCCTTGGGGCTAAGCTGGACGGCCTGAAAATAAGCCTGGATGGCTTCCTTGTACTGTTTTTCCTGACGCAGTCTGATGCCCAGCGTATTGTATGGATTGGGCGCGTTGATGTCGTATTTGACGATTTCGACGAATATTTTTTTGACCTTGGCAAAGTTGTTGAGCTTTGCATATTCTTCGGCCGCTTTTTGCAGGTAATGACGATAGCGGTCGGTGTCGTTCTTGCCCAGATAGGCTTGGGCCAGTCCTTCGTAAGCCTTGATGAAGGTCTGGTTGCGGGCCAGCGACTGGTTGAAGGCCTGGATGGCGTCGGACCACTTCTTGTCCACCAGAAACTGGCAGCCTCGGAAGAAGAGGCGACTGGCCTGTTCGTCCTCCTGGTTGACGACGAGGGTCAGGTCGCCGATGGCGTCCTCGTATCGGCCCTGGACGATGAGCGTCTCGGCCTGCTCCACGGTTTCGCGATCGCTGTCCTGGGTTTGCACCATCTTTCTGGACTGGGCCATATGCTTTTCCAGGGCCGACAGGTTGTAGGGGCGCAAAACCAGTCCCGAACATCCGGCCGAGATGACGCCAAGCACGAACTCCTCGGCCCGCTCCGCCGAAATGACCAGAATGTGGAGATATTCCGCCTGCCGGACTTCGCGCAGGGCGCTGACGAACTCGGCGATGGTCAGGTCCTCGACTTCCGTGTCGACGATGATGATCCGGGCCGGATTGAACTTGATGAATTCCACCGCCGCCTTGCCCGAGGAAAATCGCGCGCAGTTGCTGTATCCGAGCTTGGCAAGGTGATCCCTGGTTTCCTGGAAAAGGGAGTCTTGGCTTGTGGCCACGAAAACGAGATCCGTCATTCCCATGTGCTTAGATGTCCTGTTTTCCTACGTGTTCTTAGGTGGTGCTGGGCAATTGTCTTACGCGTTTAGTGCGTAGTTCACAAGCATTCGGCTGCTCCCGCCGCGTATTGGTCCTTGACATCCCCCCTGCCCGTTACGCTACCCGGAATAAGTTCGCCTGCCTTTTGATCAATTTTCATACGCAGCAGCGCCGCTGGCCTCCCGCCCGCGGACATCAACTTTCGGCCCAGGGCCGTTGGTCTTCCCATGGAAATCAAGAAAAAAATCGAAATTCTCGCCCCGGCCGGTGATATTGACAGCTTTTTGGCCGCCATCGCCGCCGGCGCCGACGCCATTTATTGTGGGCTTAAAAATTTTTCCGCGCGCATGGAGGCGGAGAATTTTTCCCTGACCGAGCTCGCGGCCCTGACCGAGCTTGCCCATGCCAAGGGCATTCGCGTGCATGTGGCCATGAACAACCTGCTCAAGACTCCCGAGCTGGACCAGGCCGGCCGTCTCATTCACCGGCTGCAAACCCAAGTCGGGCCGGACGCGCTGATCGTGCAGGATCTCGGACTGCCCGCGCTGGCCCGGCAGGCCGGGTTCAAGGGCGAGCTGCATCTCTCCACTCTGGCCAACGGCGGAACCATCGCCGGACTGCCGCAGATCCTGGCGCTGGGCGTGGACCGGCTGGTGCTGCCCCGGGAGCTGTCCATTGACGAGATCAAGGCCGTCGCCGCCCGTTGCCCCGACGAGCTGGGCCTTGAGGTGTTTGTGCATGGCGCGCTGTGCTATGCCGTCTCGGGCAGGTGCTACTGGTCGAGTTATCTGGGCGGCAAAAGCGGTCTTCGCGGCCGTTGCGTGCAGCCTTGCCGCCGTCAGTATCAGCAGAAGAGCCAGAAGACCTCGTTCTTTTCCTGCGACGACCTGTCCCTGGACGTGCTGGTGCGCCCTTTGAGCGGGGTGGACAAGGCCTGTTCCTGGAAGATCGAGGGGCGCAAGAAGGGGCCGCATTACGTGTATTACACGGTCACGGCCTATCGCATGCTGCGTGACGCCGGCGATGATCCGGCCCAGCGCAAGGCGGCTCTGGGGCTTTTGGACATGGCGCTGGGGCGGCCGTCCTCGCACTACAATTTTCTTGGGCATCGGCCCAGCAACCCCATCGCCGACCGGGAGCAAACGGCTTCCGGGCACATGGTCGGCAAGGTTCAGGGCGGGTTCAAGGCCGCCTACGTCTCCCCGCGCGAGCCGCTCAAAAGCGGCGATCTGCTGCGCATCGGCTACGAGGATCAGGCCGGGCATCAGACCGTGAAAATTCGGCGCGACATCCCCAAGGGCGGCCGTCTGGAGCTGGCCAAGGGCCAGGGACGCCCCGCTCCCCAGGGCGCTCCGGTCTTTCTGGTGGACCGCCGGGAGCGGGAGTTGCAAGTCCTGATCGCGGACCTGAAAAAAGATCTGGCTTTCGACCGCCCGACCAAGGAGTCAACCTTTTCGCCGACCCTGCCCAGATCCGTTCGGCGCAAGGGCAAGCCGCGCGAGATGGACGTCTGGCGCAGCCTTCCGGCCAGGCTCGGCAATCAGAGCGAGCAGGCCGTATGGCTCACCCCTGGCGTGGAGCGGAATATCTCCCGCAATATTTTCGGTCGCATCTGGTGGTGGCTGCCGCCCGTGATCTGGCCCGGGGAGGAAAAGGCCTGGACCGAGTGCCTGGACAACATGACCCGCCTCGGAGCCCGGCAGTTCGTACTGAACGCGCCCTGGCAGATGGGGCTTTTCGGCAAGCCCGAACGCCAGACTTTCTGGGCCGGGCCCATGTGCAACACGGCCAACCCGCTGGCCTTGGCGGAGCTTGCCCGCATGGGCTTTGCCGGGGCCTTTGTGAGCCCGGAACTGGATCGCCAGGGATTTTTGGAATTGCCGGCCCTGTCGCCCTTGCCGCTCGGCATTCTGGTCAAGGGCATCCATCCGTTGTGCGTCTCGCGTATCCGTTCGGAAAACCTGCGTGAGCGCGAACCGTTCCAGAGTCCCAAGGGCGAGCAGTTTTGGTCAAGAACCTACGGCGGACTGGTCTGGACCTTCCCCAACTGGGAAATCGATCTGAGTGAAAAATGGACGGAGTTGGAAAAGGCCGGATACACGCTTTTGGCGCGTTTGCACGAGCCGGTGCCTGAGAAGGTCTCGATCAAGGAGCGCCAAGGGCTCTGGAACTGGGATTTGAAAATGCTGTAGTCATTTTTGCATGTCCGATACGGAGCAGGTCTGATTTGTCAGGCCTGCTTTTTTTATGCTTTTACGTAGTTGCATGTCGTAATAAATGCTATGTATTTGGCAAGAGCGTTCTTTGTTTTTCGTATACATAGTGGAATCATGTATGTGTTTATATCCATGATGCTCACTTGTTTCGTACATTGATAAATCAATATTGTGGATTGGCGTGAATTTATGCATTGATCCTCCGAAATTCATAAGGAGGTTATTTGATGAAGAAATTGTTGCACGTGATGATCTGCGTTTTGCTGCTGGGCTTTTTTGCCGCCCCGGGCTTTGCGCAGGACCTGGTCAACATCAACACAGCGACCGTGCAGGAGCTCACGAGCCTGCCCGGGATCGGGCCGGTGACCGCCGCCAAGATCGTTGAGTACCGGGAAGCCCATCCGTTCGCCACGGTGGAGGAGATTCAGGAAGTGAAGGGCATTGGTCCGGCCAAGTACGAGACCATCAAGGATCGTGTCACCGTAGGCCAAAAGAAGGAGGTAAAAGAGTAGTTCGGCTGGTTTTCATCCTCGCTGAAGCGGCTCCCCTCAAGTTGCGGGGAGTCGCTTTTTTGTCACCTGCTTTCTTGCATATCGTTCAAAATGGCTGTACGAAAAGCCCATGCTTTCTGAACTATTTTCCTCGAAAACACGCATTCAATTGCTGCTCAAGCTTTTTCTCAACCCTGACGTGTCCTGCTATCTCAGGGAGTTGGCAACGGAATTCGCAGTCTCTCCCAACGCCGTCAAGGAAGAACTCGATAGCCTGACCGAAGCCGGCTATCTGGAAAAAAACAAACAGGGCCGCTCCCTTTTTTTTCGCGCCAACACCAAGCACCCCATTTTTCCTGAACTGCACTCCATCGTCAAAAAGAGCCTTGGCATCGACCGGGTGGTCGAAGACGTCCGCCGGGACCTTGGCGACGTGCACGCGGTCTACATCCTGGACGACTACGCCCTGGGCAAGGACTCCGGGCTCATCGACCTTTTGATCGTCGGCGAGGTCAAGGCGGACAGGCTGGGCGAGTATGTGCGCCTCACGGAAGAAAAAATCCGGCGCAAGCTGAGGGTCATGGTCATCGGCGTGGATGAATTCGAGAATTCGAAGAAGACTTTTTTGCAACGGCCGCATTGGAAGGTGGTGTGAGGATCGGTTGTCTCGGGGAGATGAAAGCATGGATTCTCAAAAAGCTTTCGTGATTCAGGATGTCAGGAAGTATATCGCCGTTCTTCGTGAAAACGGAATTTCCGTGGATAAGGCGTTTCTTTTCGGATCTTGGGCCCGAGGCACGGCAAGAGAAGAAAGCGACGTGGATGTGGCTTTGGTTTCGCCATTTTTTACAGGCGATCGATTCATGGACCGACGTAAAATTGTTCCGCTTCGCAGAAAGATTAATAATAATATTGAGCCAATTCCATTCAGCCCCGAGGATTTTGCCGCTGGGGGCACGCTTGTGGAAGAGATCAGACTGCATGGAGAAGAAATTGTGTAGTATTCCCAGGAATATTTTGAATATTTGACGAGTATAAGTATGTTCCATGGAAGACGTTAGATGATTATGGTGGCCCTTCGGGTGGCCAGGCAGTGGTTCTGATGTGAGGAGGGAGTATGCATATTACAGAAACAGAGCGTCGGGTTCTTTGCGACGCGGCGCGAGAGGCTTTCGGAGCAGACTCCACGGTTTTTCTTTTCGGATTTCGCATAGATGATTCTCGGCGGGGTGGTGATATCGACCTGCTGGTGGAGACCGACAAGACAGGGCAAGCTGCAATTTTGGAAGCTCAGATTCGTTTTTTGGCCAAGGTCAAGCTGGCCCTTGGGGAACAAAAAATAGACGTGCTAGTGGATTACCCGGATCGCAAGAGTCGTCCTGAAATTTTACGCATCGCCAGAGCTTCGGGAAATTCGCAACAAATTTGCGCATGATTATGTCGCCGTGAATTGGCAGATTGTTCATGATGTTGCTGAACGACATGTGGTAGCTTTCGCGGAGTATATGCGCGAAGTTGAGGGATGGCTGGGCAGGCGCGGTGGGCTGGGAAAAGTGAGGCCGCTTTTCGCAGGCAAGGTTCGCGAACGAGGATGACGAGAGGTTGCAGATCCAGGGCATCTAAATGGGCAAGATTGCGAATGAAATCGGAAGGATCGGCAAAGTAAGACTTGCCCCTTTCTTCCGCGTTGCCTCCATGTCCCGCTTAATCGAACGTGGTTATTTCATGAAATTTTCCGTATTACATACTAAGGCAATGCGTTGGAGTGGCGAGGCTTGTCATACGTTCCAAGAAGAGTTTGACGCAACGGCTTTCCCGTGGTTAACGGCTTTGCGCAAGGTTGAGGCGGATTGGTCGCTTCGAGACCGCTTACAAACCGGTCTTGACAGTGTTGCTTCTCGATTTTGAAATACTCGTGTAAACGGCTAGATTTCGCCCATCAAGACCGGTTTGCGTCTTGGCACAGTTGTTTTTGATCGGTCAGAGTCGCGGTTTTATGAAGACGGTTTTCAACCATATAAATTTTCAGATGGTTTTATGATAAAAAAAGCTTTGATAACGGGAATCACTGGCCAGGACGGGGCCTATCTGGCTGAGTTTCTGCTGGCCAAGGGCTATGAGGTTCATGGCATCAAGCGCCGGGCTTCGCTTTTCAATACGGATCGCGTGGACCACCTCTACCAGGATCCGCACGAGCAGGGCCGCAGGTTTTTTCTGCATTATGGCGACCTGGCCGATGCCTCGAATCTGATCCGGATAATCCAGCAGGTCCAGCCTGACGAGATTTACAATCTGGCTGCCCAGTCTCATGTGCAGGTTTCCTTTGAAACCCCGGAATACACGGCCAATGTCGACGCTCTGGGAGCACTTCGCATGCTGGAGGCCATCCGCATTCTGGGGCTGGAGAAGAAGACGCGTTTTTATCAGGCCTCCACATCGGAGCTGTACGGTCTGGTGCAGGAAGTCCCCCAGACCGAGAAGACGCCCTTTTATCCGCGTTCGCCCTACGCCTGCGCCAAGCTCTATGCCTACTGGATTACTGTCAATTACCGCGAGGCGTACGGCATGTATGCTTGCAACGGCATCCTCTTCAACCACGAGTCGCCCCTGCGCGGCGAGACCTTCGTCACCCGCAAGATCACCCGGGCCATGGCCAGGATTTACCTTGGCCTGCAGGACTGCCTGTATCTTGGTAACCTGAACGCCCTGCGCGACTGGGGACATGCCAAGGACTACGTGGAGATGCAGTGGCTCATGTTGCAGCAGGAGACTCCGGATGATTACGTCATCGCCACGGGCGAGCAGCACTCCGTGCGCGACTTCGTGCAGGCGGCGGCCAGGGAACTTGGCATGACCATCGAATTTTCCGGTGAAGGCGTGGACGAGAAGGGCGTGAATCCGGCCAATGGCAAGACCATTGTGGCCGTGGATTCGCGCTATTTCAGACCCACCGAGGTGGAGACCCTGCTTGGTGATCCGTCCAAGGGGAAGGAGAAGCTCGGCTGGAAGCCGAAGATCAGCTTCCGGGAGCTGGTCGCTGAAATGGTGCGCGCGGACCTGGAAGAGGCGAAGAAGGAAGAGCTGTGCGTGCGGGCGGGGTTTTGCGTCAATACGCCGCAGGAGTGAAGCGGCTGTTGAAAAAGGCCCGTTTGCTGCGTTGCTGCGGCGAAAATGGAATCCTCATGTAGGCAGCTACACTTCGGCACCCCTTTTCACCTTGCGCCTTGCCCTCGAACCTTTTTGAACAGCCTCAGTGGCGAATGATATAACGGGGATAACATTAAGAAAGCTGCGGATGAGCAGGTTCAGAAATGGCCCTGGCGTGGCGCACGGGCAGTGTGTCATTCCCGCGAAGGCGGGAATCCATGCCTTAAATTCCGAGAGTCTTCGGCCACCCAGGCAAGTCACAGCCAGAGTCGCAGCCAGAGTTACAGCCAGAGTCGTTGGAAAACGGTGTGCTGCGAATTCTGACGGAAAGGCCCACAGGCAAGGCCGCGATTTCAGCTCGGCTTGGGCAGAAGAGAGTATCGGGGCAGCTCAACAAAGTGGTGCGTGCTTTGCTCGAATCTGGAATGATAGAGCTCACCATTCCCGAGAAGCCCAAGAGTCGCTTGCAAAAATATCGAATCAGGCCAGTATGATAGTGAAAAATGGACAGCGCGTAACGATGACAAACATATGAACAAAACAGACAAAATCCTCGTGGCCGGAGCGGCCGGAATGGTTGGCAGCGCCTTGGTGCGTGCCCTGCTGGCCCAAGGCTACGATAATATCCTTGGTACCATCCATCGCAAGGCACCGGATTTCGGCCCCACTGCCTCAGGCCGCGTGCGTCTGGAGTCGCTTGATCTCATGGATCAGGCCGCAGTGCGTGCATTTTTCGAAAAGGAACGGCCAAGCCACGTCTTTCTGGCCGCCGCCAAGGTCGGCGGCATTCATGCCAACAACACCTACCCGGCGGATTTCATCTACGCAAACTTGGTCATCCAGACCAACGTCATTCACAGCGCTTATCAAGTCGGCGTGCAACGACTCCTTTTTCTGGGCTCGAGTTGCATCTACCCTCGGGAATGCCCGCAGCCCATCCGTGAATCCTATCTTTTGAGCGGCCCTCTGGAGCCCACGAACCGTCCCTACGCCGTGGCCAAGATCGCAGGCATCGAGATGTGCTGGGCCTACAACCGCCAGTTCGGCACCAGATATCTGGCCGTCATGCCCACCAATCTCTACGGCCCGGGCGACAACTACGACCTGCAAACCAGCCACGTCCTGCCCGCCCTGATCCGCAAGGCTCATGAAGCCAAGGTGAGGGGTGACAGAAGTTTCACGGTCTGGGGCACGGGTACGCCGCGTCGTGAATTTCTCTACAGCGACGATCTCGCAGGTGCGTGCGTGTTTCTGATGGGCGAGGCTGAGAAAATCGAAACCCTATTCAGTGATCATGAACCACCTTTGGTCAATATCGGGTGCGGAGAGGACGTGACCATTGCTGAGCTTGCGGGCATGGTGGCGGAGGTTGTGGGTTTTGAGGGTGAGATTGTGTTTGACGAGAGTAAGCCGGATGGGACGCCGCAGAAGCTGCTCGATGTGTCGAGGATTAGCGGCATGGGTTGGCGACCGGGTGTTGCTTTGCCTGAGGGGATTGGGTTGACGTATGGGGATTTTGTTAAGGGTTGAGAATGGCAGGGGAGCATTCGCAATGAAAACAGATAGAAGGTATCACCTGAATCCGTGAATAAGTGTTGCCAACGTTGTTGGCTCGAAATTTCAACCATATTTTTCGAAAATCCAGGCGACTTTCGACCTAAAAATTTTCAACTGAAGGACAATTGTCGCTTCGCAAGCTCTGAGAACCGACTTTT
>NZ_JADBGG010000014.1 GCF_014873765.1 Desulfomicrobium macestii
GTGGTCAGTTTGCCGTGGAATCCGTGGTCAGTTTCCCATGGAATCGGTGGTCAGTTTCCGCCGGAATCCGTGGTCAGTTTGGACCGGAATACGCACAAGAATTTGAAGTTGTTTGCGAATCAGAGAGCAACGATGCCATCAAAGAGCTGGTAAAAGATGGTTACGGCATTTCCTTGCTGCCGGAATTCATGGTTCGAAAGGAAATTACAGAAGGTATTTTTTCCGAGATTCTTCTGCGGGAAGCCAAGCTGATGATGTCTTTTTTTCTGATCTATCGCAAACAGGACAACTTATCCAAGTTGCAGCAAGACTTAATCGCATATATATCAGCTTATCCCAAGATGGAGTCTCCCCAATCTCAAAGAACCTGATTTTTTTCAAATCCTGGATTCTTACACAATATCACACGTCAGCGATCAAGAATAAAGAGGAGCAAGCCTCACGTTGACCTTTCTTTTACGCTACTCGTAAACAAAAAGGCACCCATTGCCGTATGGTTCCATCCGGAATGTCCGGGTTCTGGCCGATGAGGCAAAGCCCACAAAGTAATAAAGGGATTTCAGCGTGAAAACTGAAATCCCTTGTCTTATTTTGGAGTATTCTGGTCTGATTAGGAGGCGATAATTCTCTGCGGAAAATCAAATTTCCAGATCCCCAGCTTCATATTCTTCACTGGCGTACATTTTGCTTAATGCCTCTCAGGAGGTGCGTCATGCGTGTCAGTTCCAAGCAATACCTAGAGGCTACGTCACAGCTATCCAACAATGGCGAGACATCCCAGAACGAGTTGTTCGCCAAGCTCGGAGCGCGGAAATGCTTTCGTGACGGGGATACGAACCGGGACGGGGTCATTACCAAGGACGAGGTGAGCCTGTCTGCCGAAGCTTTTGCGCGGCTCGACGCCTCCAAGGACGGCAACGTCACCGAGGAGGAAATAACTGCCGCCATGTCGGGGCGTGGGCAGGACGTCTTTTCCTATTACACTTCAAAGAAAAGCGGGGCCAACTCCCTTGATCTTCTGAGCAATATTCTGGGTGAATCCTCAACAAGCGAGGATACGTCAGCTTCTGGAAAAGCGGCCAAACAGTATATGGCAAGCATGGACGCAAACAAGGACGGCGTTCTGTCCAGGGCTGAGGCGTCCCTATCCGCATCTGCCTTCAGCAACATCGACACCAGTGGCAACGGCACCATTGAAGTGACGGAAATGCAGGCCGCACTCAAGATTCACGAGGCGAAAATTTCCAGTTACTTCTCTTCGCTGGCGGACGGCTCCACCAACTCCACTTTGCAGAAGGAAGTCTGAAGAACTTACTGGCGGGAATAATCGTCAGAAATCAGCAGGTCATACACTACTCGCAGAATCACCCAAATAATTCATGATTATATACAGCAGCATTACATACTAAAATTACAATCAAAGCATGTATGAAGAAACTGCAAAAGTCGTCATCCTTTTGAAGAATGGTGTTCATGACTTTTTATTTATCTCAAAGGAATGGATTCCCGCCTGCGCGGGAATGACACCCAGGCTCTATCGTTACTTTTCTTACATCGCATTCATACATGAAGACACTACAAAATTATTCATTAGTTTAAAGATGTCACTGCAAAAAGTCGTCATCCCCTTGAAAAAGGGGATCCATGCCTTTTTAACTATCTGAAAAGAATGGATTTCGCGCTATTGCCCGACATGGCCCGCCTGCGCGGGAATGACACTCGGGTTCTTTTGCGACTTTTTTGCAGTGTCGTCTGAAATGAATGGATTTTTTGCCATTTACCGACATAGCTTGCCTGCTCGAGAATGATACTTGGGCACTTTCGCTAATTTTTGCAGTGTCGCCATATTTGATATTTGTGGATTTCATGCGAGCAACAAAGGAGCGGAGCAGAACCGAAATCCATCCGGTTCTGCTCCGCTGGTTCATCCTTCATTCTGTCCGATTCACGATCTTCTGCCGTAGTATTCCCGCACTGTGGTGAACTTGGTCATGACAGCGTCCCACATGCGCAGGGCGTCTTCTTTGGCGCTCTCCGGGCAGGTCATTTGAATCTCAACATCGGGTTTTTCCGGATCTTTTGGGACTCCCTGAAATCTCCAAAAAGCGGTCAGCCTGAGCTCGTCGTCATCCTTGTTGCCGCCGACGTACACTTCTTCCAGCCCTTCCATTCCGGCCAGCACGCGTTTCCGTGAACGCAGCACATGCAGTTTCATCCCGTATTTCCTGACCACGCCCGAAATGACGGAGATGCTTTTGGGGAATTCGGAAGTGACAGTGGGAAGAGTGTCGAAGCGCAGATAAATCTTGGGCCGGGATTCGCTGGCGTGCCGTTTGGCCCCAAGGCTCGCCTGCTCATACCAGGTCTTCAGCCCTTCCACCCTGCCCCCGGCCGAAAAGAAGCTGTCCGGAGCCACGTTCTTGTTGCCGAAGCGGTAGTGTTTGAACAGGTTCAGGATTCGTTCTTCCATGTCGAGGCATGCATTGCCAATCGGGTAGAATCGACTTTCCGTCAGACGCAGAATGGCTTCAGGCAGGCCTATGTGTACGTCGATGTTGTGATCGGCAGTTTTACTCCGATAGCAAAAAAGCATTGCCGGGTATCCAAAAAGATGACTGACATCTTCTTCGGCCCAACCACCTTGGCTGGCGGGACCGAGCTTTCCGCCTTCAACATATCGTTCCCAGGCTTTCGTTCTTACCGGCATCCAAACTTCCTTCAGGTACTCTTCACGATCCCGGCCTTTTTTCCAGGCAATTTCCTCGATGGTTATTTTATTGATATTGTGAATGCCTGCGCCCAGTTTCATATCCTTGGGAACAGGGACCATAAAGCGCCCTACGGGGAACATGGTCACGGGACAGGGAGGCAAGTTTGGATTCGGGCCGGCGGTGTCGATGGTCATGTAATGGCATCCTCCAAGAATTAGGGTGAGCAGCAAGATGGACAGGGTCGGGAAAGGGTTCAGCCTCATGTGAACTCCCCTTTCAGCCAGCCAATGCAGAGATTGTGAACGACTCTCTTGACCGCAGCCAGCGCATCACCCTTCCTGTCGACGAAGAACGACGCGTGAACCTCATGATTGACCTGCCCGGTGCAAAGCCTGCATTCCCCGTTCGGTCCGAACCAGATCGGCAGCAGATGCAGGTGCTTGCCCCAGTCATCCACCTCCGGGTCCATGGCCGTTGCGGAACTGAGCGGCACCGTTCCGTCGCCCTGATGGCGGAGAGGGTCGTCCGTCAGGCCGGAAACCTCTTCTCCGGCCGCGGTCATGCGCAGCAGATAGAGGCGCAGACCCTGTTCGCGGATGCGTTTCTGCAGCTTGAAGAGCAATGCGTTGCCGGGAACCACATCGCCCAACGCGCCGTCAGCGTCCCTCCAGCGCACCTCGCCGTATTTCCCGAAACGGTTGAAATCGGGCACGCAGCTCAGATCCTTCAGGTACCGCAGCGGCTCGTCATCGCGTGAATATCTTTCAATTTGCGCGTCCAGGACATGCTGCGTGATATCCCTTGCAAGCCAGCACACTTCGGTGATGGTCGTATGTTCGCCGTTGCTGAAGAGCTGGATCGTGCGCGGATGACTGTATGGTCCGATGAGACTGTGAACTTCCTTGGCGTCCGAGATAAACATTCCCATCTGTTCGCCGATACCGGGATTATTACCACCATTGCCGCTCTTGTTTTCACCGCGAAGGGCCTTTTCAATCGTCTCACCGTCCTCGGCATGCGGCTGAAACCATTCGCCATGGATGAGGCCCCAATAGTCCTTATGGTGGCTTTTGGCGTAGATTTCCTCATACGGATCGTTTTCCGGGTAGGACGTGAACAGTTCCGGGTCGTCCAGGTCCTGGATATGCAACCAGGCCTGATCCCCCCTGTTGTTTAGATAGAACTGGTTGGGCAGGAGCTGCAGGACTCCTGGCGCGTGGGGCATGATGGCGGTCATGTGCGGACCGCTGGGGCCAAGAACCTCGCTGACAACCCTGCCGAGCACGCCTTCCGCTCCCGTGCCCGCTATGGCCCGATGATAGGCGTCCGGCGCTCCGTGCACGGGCTGGGCGCCATGCACGACGCCCAGTACTTTCCTGGCCAATGCTTCCCCGCCCTCTCCGGCCAGGGCATACCGCGTCACCAGTCCACCCATGGAATGGGAAATGATGATGACCCTGTCCGCTTTGATGCCCATGATGAATTCCTGCAGAGCCTTGCCGGAATCTCGGCACGAATCCACCCAGTCAAAGCCGAAGGCATAAACCGGCAAATCCAGAAACACCTTCAGCGGAGTCTTCCAGTCATGCAGGCCGCCGAGCAGTTGTCCGAAAAAGTCCCAGGCCAGGCCGGTCCACCCGCGCTCTTTGGCTTTCGGGTACTTCTTGAATGTTTTCGAATCCCCTCGATCCATGACTTTGCGGCCTTTCTTGATGAGGAGGTTGTAACGCTTCTCCGGGGCACACCAAAAGTACGCGTTTGACATGAAATACAAATCGTCCGGATCCCATACGGGCTCATCGTCCAAATTGCTCAACCGCGACGCCATGACCCCCGGCACCACCACTATGGCCACGGTCTGCCGCTTGACCCGAAAAATATGGGTCCGGTTCACTTCGCAGTTGGAGGCGACGCGGGGCTTGAACATTTCCTGCGGCGTCTTTTCATGGATTCTGGGGCTGACGTATTCATCCTTGGCGCGCTTGATCCTGACCATTTTTTTCATGGCAGCACCTTTCGGCAGGCCGGTTCTTCGTACAGGTTCACGTGGGCTTCGATGTCCTGGCAAAGAAAGTGGTCTATGGTCACATCATTGGTCGGCACGCCCTGCGGATCAAGCCAGACGACATTGTGGACCAGCGACAAGGGCGCGGCGTTTGCCTCGGAGTCCGAAACCGGAAAACATGCAAACAGCTCCAAGCCAACGGCAGGGATGGCAGTCCGCGCCGAATCGGCTGCCAGTTCTTCCTCTCCCTGTGATTCCAGCACAAAGGCGATCCAGTACTCTTTCGGACAGTTCAGACAGATGGGTTCAGCCACGATAACCTCCTTGGGTGCAGATATTGCGCATGGCGGCGACGGCCGCGTCTTCGTTGACGATCCTGGTGGTGAAAGGCTTGAGGCCTGGGAAGGATTCGGTGTCGGGAAAGGATTCCCCGTGGAGCAGGCAGCAGTGGATGAACAGTTCCAGGGCTTGTTCGCTGGACAATCCAAGGGCGAGCCCCCTTTGCACATGGCGGACGGTGAAGGCCAGGAGCGGTTCATCCCCGGGCGGCATGGGCAAAGGCGCATCCGGCGTCGGGCCGCACAGGGAGAAGACGATATTGCGGGCCAGAATCTGGGCGCGGCCTTCCCGGAAGACTTCGGCATGGCGTGCGCCAAACATGTACCACGGGCAGGGATGGACAGGCCGGGGAGCGTCCGGGTTATCGGGGGCATGGTCGATGCGGGCCCAGCCCCCCGCGCTCGTGCGGGTCAGGACCAGCCGCGCCGGACCCAGAAGCAAAGGGGTTTCTTCGGACATGGCGGCGCAGATACGCGCGAGGATGCGCCCATCCCAGATGCGAAAGATGAGATTTTTCCCTTCCGTCTTGACCAGCAGCAAGCTGCGCAGATGGGCCAATACATCTTCGATCGGGGCATCTGAAGCCACGACCATGCCCCAGCCCCTCGGATCGTGTTCTTCGAGCCAGTCCAGGATCAATGAACCGGGCGTCAGGGGAAGAATGCGGGGAGAGAGTTCGTGCATGTGCTCAAGGCGGGAATCAAGGAAGAGCAGCGTCTTTTTCGTTTCGGGTTCCAGGGAGTAGAGTTGCGCAAGGGCATCCGGATGACAGCCGGGGTCCAGAACAAGCCATGCGCTCCAGCCTTTGTTCCGGATTTCTTCAAGCACGGCTTTGGGATCACCAACTTCGCGCACCACTTCATTCATCTGCGATTCATGCATCTTTAGGCTCCTGCTCCATGGGACATTCACTGACGACAGGCTCATCCAGTACACGGGCCTGATCGAAGATCACTTTCTGGCAGAATGGCGCCCGGCCTTCCTCGGGAAGGAGGCTGTCCACAGGCAAAAGCGGCCTCGCCCCCGAACCCGAACCCGGACTTCCGCCGGAGTTGATCCCGACCTTGGCTCCGACAATGGTCACTCCGGAAGGGTCGAGCCTGATGAAGCTGCCCCCGGCCTTGACGGTCAGCTCCGTGCCGGCCTCAAGGACCGCCTTGCTTCCGGCCTTGATGTGGACCTCGCCGCCCGTGCGCAGGAGCCATTTGTCGCTAAAGCGGCTGTGGCTGCTGCCTTTGACCGTCAGGTGGTCGTCGGACAGGAGCTCGATCTTGCGGTCCTTTTCCACCGTCTGCTGGTCCTCGCCCTTCACCACCGAATACGAAAAGTTGTCCACGGTGCGATGCTGGTCATGGAGGATGTGTTCTTTCCAATCGTTCTTGACGTACGCATTCACGTCCTTTTCGGCGTGAACGTAGATCTCCTCCTGCCCCTTCTTGTCCTCGATGCGCATCTCATTGAATCCGCGCGATTCGCCTTCGATTCCCGGTGTGGACATGGACTTGAAGACCGTGCGCGTCTTGTGCTCGGGCAGCGGGTAAGGAACCGGATTTGCGGCGTTGTAGACCCGGCCGGTAACGATGGGCCGGTCCGGATCGCCTTCCAGAAAAGACACGATGACCTCCTGCCCGATCCTCGGGATGGCCATGGTTCCGTACTGCCCTCCGGCCCAGCCCTGGGAGACGCGAATCCAGCAGGTCGTTTTTTCGTCGAAAGCGCCCAGCCGGTCCCAGTGGAACTGCACCTTCACCCGGCCATGCCTGTCCGGAAAGATCTCCTCGCCGCCCGGGCCGGTCACGATGGCGGTCTGGTCGCCGATGACGGGATTCTTGGGATGGTCCGAAGCGGGCATGAAGCGGGTCGAGTCCGGGATGGCCATTAGGCTGGCAAGGTACGTCATGCCTCGGTCCGGGGCCTCGTGCTCCAATACCTGCGGCTGCTCGCCCCGGTGCGTGACGCGCACCGCCCACCAGCGGTCGTTGAGGTCTGGCCTTGGATGCTCGTGAAGCTCGAAGACATGGCCGGGAGTCATTCTGGAAACGTCCGTCGTCGCCTTGATGCGGCGGCTCAGACTGAAGTGGCGCAAAAGCTCAAGGCCCGCGTAACGGTTGCCGTCCTTTTGCAGTTGGTAGAGGTGCGGATAATGGTATTGCTCAAGGGTCATGCCGACGGGGACCGGGGCCTTGAGCGGGTCCGCCTCCAGCTGGCCGACCTCAAGGTTCAGGCGCGTTTTTTCAAAATTCCATTCCCGGAAGGTGCAGGCGTCGCTGCCGATGGTCCGGCGCAGTTCGACGGTTCTGACGGTTGGCGCATCCGTTTCGGTACCCGCTCCGGGATGGAAGCGCAGCAGGCTCTCGCCCCCGATCAGGGGGCCGCCCTCCCGGTCCGAGAAGCAGAGCACGTGGCGGTCCTGGAAATGCTCGAAGTAGAAATAGATGCCCTCCTCCTCGCAGAGCCTTGAGATGAAATGCAGGGCCGTCTCGCCGTATTGCACGCAGTATTCGCGCGGCGCGTAGTCGAAGAAGCACTTGAAGGCGTAGGAATCGCCGGTGAAGTTCTGCTCTTTCAGCACCTGCTCGATGATCCGGGGCACGCTCATGTTCTGGAAGATGCGGTGGTCCGTGACCAGCCCCAGAAACCACAGGCGCGGGACCAGAACGGCCAGGTAGTGGGTGCGGATATTGGCGGTGTGCAGTTGCGTGAAACGGCGGATGACGCCGTTGACATGACGCACGCCGCCGCTTTTGTCGGCGATGCCAAGGCAGGCGGGCCGGCCCAGAAGCTCGGCAAAATCAAGACACGCCGAATCGTGGACCAGTTCGATTTCGAATTCGTAGGGTTTGTGGACTTCTTCGGTGCCGGAAAAGGCGTAGACACGCAGATCGGAATGGGCGGGAGTGTCGAATGTGAACCACGGGCTGTTTGCTGACGGATGCGGCATGGATTCTCCTTGTGTAACGGTAAACGGCGGGCTTTTTCATACCAGTTTGCCAGCGATTACCGCGTCGCACATTGGGGAGAATGTGTAGTTTTTTTCGATAATTATGGGGATTGAGAATGAAGAGGCATGGTTCCGGAAGAGTGCTCTTTTCCGGCACGTGGGGAGGTTATCCGGGAAATGATCGAAGGGCGCAGGGCGCGTGGAAGGGCACGCTCAAAAAGCGCAAAGACCGATGATTTGCGCTTTGTCACGAATGCAGGGCAATAAAGAGGGGCGGGCCGAGTTTTTTCAGATGAGCTTTTCAACCGCCCGCATCAACTCGGAACTGTCGTACGATTTGACCAGATAGGCGTCGGCGGCGATGGATTTGAGGTCGAAGCGGAAGCTGTCGTAGGCCGTGCACAGGATGATGGGCAGCGTGGCGTGCCTGCAACGGATGATCTGAAGCATGTCGAGTCCCGACCTGCTCTCAAGTTTGATATCAAGAATGATCAGGTCGGGCTTGTGATCCTCGACCAGTTTCAGCGGATCTTCGCTCCCGTCCGAAAGTGCGACATCATAGCCCAGGGCACGAAGTTCCTCGGCATAAAGCATTCGCACATGCTCTTCGTCGTCAATCACCAAAACCGTCTTCCGATCCATAAGAGCCTCCCCATCGTCAAATTTTCCACTTCATAGCAGACTTTATCCGACCTTGGGAAGATTCTCCTGTTCAAAAATCAATTCCGCAGCAATTTTGGCACGGATCGGCAAAATTGGTCCTGCCGCCCCTGCTGCCTGCTGAAAATTCGATGGAAGCAAAATCCGATAAAAGGCAGCCACAAAACACAGGTGCCGCCCGAAGGCGGCACCTGCCCGACAAAGCTCGCGCGCCCTTATTCCTGCATTTCGAAAATTGCGTCCAATTCGGAAACAAAGGGCTTCACCGTGTCCTGATCTTGCGGCGACGCAGTGAGCACCTTCTCCATTTCCGCCATGCTCGTCTGCATCTGGGCAATCATCTGGGTCTTGTACTCGGCCGGGATGTCCTTGTTCCCCTCGATCTCGGCGATGGATTGCCGCATCTGACCCATGACATCCTGTCCATCCTTGCCGAGTCGTACGGCCATGTAAGCCTGGGTCACCTGCTGCGAGACCGTGGACCAGGTGTTGAAGTCAAACCCGTGCTTTCCGAGAATGGCCTCCACATCGCGCTGTTCCTTGAGGCCCTGGGCCCAATCGGTCACGACCTGAGCGGTGCTCGCAGAATCACCGTCGTCTCCGCTCTCTTCGGCATACTGATCGAAATACGGCTTGAGTTCCTGCATGGAGGCAATAAAACCCTGCACGTCACTCGCAGTCAGCCCGGAACACCACGCGTTTGAGGAAACACACAACATCATCATGAAAAGCCCCGCCACACGCACCAATTTCATACTCCCTCCTCGAAGAACGATTAGTAATGCATAATCTATTTTCCGCGCCCCTCATCTCTTTATTGCGCTTTCGTGGCAATATATTTATGTCAGCGCGAACTCAAGGGGCTGGAAAGATCCAGCGCCGAATCTCCAAAAGACAACACTGGAGGCTGTCATGAATCCCAAGGAACTTCTATACGCAAAATCCCATGAATGGGTCAAAATCGAAGGCGACGAGGCCGTGGTCGGCATCAGCCATTTTGCCCAGGAACAGCTCGGTGACCTGACCTTCGTCGAACTCCCCCAGCCCGGCGACCAGGCCGAGGCCGGTGCCGAGATCGGAACCGTCGAATCGGTCAAGGCCGCCAGCGAAATATACTCCCCGGTCAGCGGAGAGATCACCGCTGTCAACACGGAACTGGAAAACGCGCCCGAGCTGGTCAACAAGGATGCATTCGGCGCAGGCTGGCTGTTCAAGGTCCGCCTTGCCTCCGCTCCCGAAGGACTCCTGGACGCCGACGCCTACGCAGCCCTGTGCGCCGCCGAAGCGCACTAACCCTTATCATCGAGGCTGCCCTTCCGCTGCGCGAACGTTCACCCTTTTCCGCCTGAACTCATCGCCTCCGGCCGGATGGACGCAGCCCATCATCCGGAGGCGACATGCCCTTCATACCGCATACACCTGCCGAACAGAGCGAGATGCTGGCCACCGTCGGCGTGGACAGCATGGAAGCCCTGTTCGAGGACATTCCGAAAAAATTCCGGGCCGCTGAACTGAACCTGCCCCGGGGCCTCAGCGAAATGGAAGTCCGCCAGAAGCTCGAAAAGACGGCGGCCAAAAACCACACGGATCTGACCTCTTTCCTGGGGGCCGGATTCTACGATCACTACATCCCAAGCGCCGTGGACGCGCTCTGCAGCCGGGGCGAATTCTACACCGCCTACACCCCCTACCAGGCCGAAGCCTCCCAGGGCATGTTGCAGGCAATATTCGAATATCAGACCGCGGTGGCCCGTCTTCTGGACCTGCAGTACGCCAACGCTTCCCTCTATGACGGCGGAACGGCGCTCTACGAAGCGATCATGATGGCCGTGCGTCAGAACAAACGCACACGCATCGTCATCTCCGAGAGCGTGAACCCCATCTACCGGGTCATGCTCGACAGCTACACCACGAACCTGAAGCTCGATCTGGTGACCATCCCTCACCAAAACTGCAAAACGGACGTGGACGCACTCCTTGCCGCCCTGAACGACGACACGGCGGCGGTCATCGTCCAGAATCCCAACTTCTTCGGCACGATCCAGGATTTCACGGCCCTTTTCACCAAGGCCCGCGAACACAAGATCGTCTCCATCATCTCGACCTACCCGATCATGCAGTCCCTGCTCAAGACTCCTGGCGAAATGGGCGCGGACATCGCCGTGGCCGAGGGCCAGAGCCTCGGGCTGCCGCTCAGTTTCGGCGGACCGTACCTTGGCATCATGGCCTGCAACAAGCAGCTCATCCGCCAGATGCCCGGCCGCATCGTCGGCCGCACCGTGGACAAGACCGGCAAGACCGGCTTCGTGCTGACCCTGCAAGCCAGGGAGCAGCATATCCGCCGCGAGAAGGCCACCTCCAACATCTGCTCCAACCAGGCCCTGTGCGCCCTGCGCGCGCTCATGTACATGAGCCTCCTGGGGCCCGAAGGCCTGAAGCGCACGGCCCAGGTCGGCATGGAACGCGCCAATTACGCGGCCCGGCGTCTGGAGCAGCTGCCCGGAGTGCGCGTGGTCAACCAGCCCTTCGGCAACGAATTCACCGTGGAGCTTCCCGTGCGCGCCTACGAGGTCATCGACAAGCTCCTGGTCGCCAAATACGTCCCCGGATTCCCGCTGGGCCGCTACTATCAGGGCATGGACAACCACCTTCTGGTGGCCTGCACCGAAAAAACCACACAGCAGAGCGTCGGCATCCTGGCCGAATTGATTGGAGGTGCCCTGTGAAAACCATGTTCTCCGATTCCGCCAAGGGCAGAACCGGCGTGTGGCCCGACGCCCCCAAGGGGAATCCGTCGTCCACCATCCCGGACGAACTGCTGCGCGGCTGCGCCCCGAAACTCCCTGAACTGTCCGAAATAGACGTCATCCGTCATTTCACCCGGCTTTCGCGCCTCAATTACAGCGTGGACAGCAATTTCTATCCCCTCGGGTCGTGCACCATGAAGTACAACCCGAAATTCACCGAGGCCGTGGCCGCCCAGCCCGGGTTCACCTCCGTGCACCCGCTCATTCCACAGCTCAAGGGAGCCGGAAACATGACCCAGGGCGCCCTTGAAGTACTCTACGAGACCGAGCAGCTGCTGGCAGAGATCACCGGCATGGACGCCTTCACCCTGCAACCCATGGCCGGAGCCCACGGCGAGCTGACCGGGGTCATGCTCATGGCCGCCTATCACAACGACAAGGGCAACAAGAAGACCAAGATCATCGTGCCCGACTCGGCCCACGGCACCAACCCCGCCTCGGCGGCCATCGCCGGGTACGATGTCGTCTCCATCGAATCCAAGAACGGGATGATCGACCCCGACGAGCTGGAAAAGGTCCTGGACGACGAGGTCGCGGGCCTGATGATGACCTGCCCCAACACCCTGGGGCTCTTCGAGTGCGGCCTGGAACGCATCGTCAAGCTGGTCCACGGCGTGGACGGACTGCTCTACTACGACGGCGCGAACCTGAACGCCATCATGGGCAAGATGCGTGTCGGCGACGTGGGCTTCGACGTCGTGCACCTGAACCTGCACAAGACCTTCGCCACCCCCCACGGCGGCGGCGGACCCGGCTCCGGCCCCGTGGGCGTAAGCAAGCGTCTGGTGGACTATCTGCCCGTTTCGCGCGTGGTGAAGCTCGAAGACGGCCAATACTACCTGAACTACGACTATCCCAAATCCATCGGGTACATCGCGCCCTTCTACGGCAACTTCGGGGTCATCCTCAAAGCCTACGCGTACATCCTGCGCCTGGGCCGCGAAGGCATCGTGCGCGCCTCCGAGAACGCGGTCCTGGCCGCCAACTACATGCGCAAGCGTCTGGAGGATCATCTTGAAATCCCCCACGACCGCATCTGCATGCACGAGTTCGTGGCCTCGGCCGCGAAACAGTCCGAAAAGGGCGTGCGCGCCCTGGATCTGGCCAAGGCACTGCTCGACAAGGGACACTACGCCCCGACCATCTACTTTCCGCTCATCGTCAAGGAATGCCTGATGTTCGAGCCCACGGAGACGGAAAGCAAGGAAACCCTTGATGGATTCGTCGATGACCTGATCGAGATACTCGAACGTGTCGATACCGATCCGCAATCAATTCAAAACGCTCCCGTGACCACTCCAGTGGAGCGCCTCGACGAGGTCCGCGCAGCCAGAAGCATGGAGCTTGTGGACGACGCCGGACTCTGATTCCATTCCATTCGCCATGAAAAAAGCCTCCGCCATCGGAGGCTTTTTTCATGGCGTTGCATAATGATCCATTCTATATTTCAGACAATTTTACGATGCATATGATGCATGATAAAATTCATTGCAATCACGCACCCGCGTGCTTAAGGAAATTCCACATATTTTCTTTTCTCACGGGGTAATCATGTCATACATTTTCGTAGTACCAGCACTGCTTGCTTTTGCAGCGCTCATGTATTTTTATGTGTCGCGCAAGCCGGAATTGGAACCCATCGTCGGCGAGGACCATGATCCCGTAAAGATAAACCCGATCGTCACTGAGCCAAATACATTCAATGAGTGGGAATCGGTGTTGATCCGCGCCCTGGATCACATCTACTCCGGTACGCCGTCCACCACCGGCAACCAGATGACCCACGTCTACGAACCGCCTTCGGCGCTGGCTCAAACCGCCATCACGAATCTGGTCAAGGCCTTCGACAAGGTCGGCACCCTGCATTCCTCCCTGGCCGCCATCGACAAGCCCGGCGTCAGCATGAAGGAACTCGGCGATCTGGTCACCCGCGACCCACTGCTCTCCTCGCGCGTGCTGAAAACCATCAATTCCCCGTTTTTCCGCGTGGCCACGGATGTCAAATCCATCCACACGGCCGTGAACATCCTGGGCCTGACCAATCTGAAAAACCTCATCGCCTTTGGGGTCATGCCCTATTCGCTGTACAAGCATCCCGAACATCAGCGCATGTTCAAAAGCATCTGGCAGCACATGAACTCCACCGCCATCGCCGCCTCATACATGGCCAGGGCCAGGCAGGACCTGGACAGCGGCGCCCTGTACACGGCGGGGCTGATGCACGACATCGGCAAGCTCGTGCTCATCCTGCTGGTCAAGGATCCCGAGGAGGGTGAAGTATATCCCCAAACCCTGGACCGTGAATACGAGCGCCTCATGGCCACCCATATCCAGGCCGCCCAGATCATGGCCAGGAGCGGCGGCATACCGGATCAGCTACGCACCCTGGTCCTGAGCCATCACCTCCCCGGCCTGCTGCCGGTTTCACAGCTCGAATGCGACGGGCAACAGGCCAAGAGCATGACCGTGCTTTTCCTGGCCAACCAGGTGGCCAAGCTCATTTCGCCGCACGGCACCCTGCTCGACGACGTCCGCAGGCTCGACCAGCTCGACCCCAGCTTCCGCGAGATCGTCTCGAAACAGGAAGCCCGGGAAATCCTGCTGAGTCCCGGGCTGATAGATGACGTCATGAACAACGTGCGCCTGGTGCAGGCGACCCTGAACTAGACCTGCGCTGCTTTTATCGACTGCCGGAACTTGTGACGTCCGGCAGTCATTTTTTTTGATCCAGGGTCCGCACCAGCCGCCACGCCATGAACCCGAGCAGAACCACCCCCAGGCCAAGCACCGCCCAAAGCACAAATGCGGCATGATTGGATTCCGGCAACAGACGGTCCTCGCCGCCCAGAACAACCGGCGCCGCGATCACGGCCGTACCCAGCCGCAGCGTCCCGATCTTCTTGTCGCCCAGCATGGCGGCGAGCATGTCGGGGCCGCGTTTGGCGGAACGGCTGCCCACGGCCAGGGTGAAGGGTCCGGGTCCTTGCGGCATGAAGACAAGCTCGTGAGGCAGCCACCCGACGCGCAAAGGCACCGGCGCGCCCTGCATCACGATCCGCAAACGCTCATGCGGGCCATGCAGCGCAAGGCCCGGACCTGCCAGCGACTGCCCGTCAACGGTCAGGCGGAATAACGCTCCCGCCGCGACCTGACGCCAGTCGTCTTTCAAGGGCGAGAGCACTTTCACGCCCAGCACCGCATTCTCCACGTCCCCCAGATCCAGCACATCCACAGGCAAGGCAGGCGGCAAGATATACTCGTACGTACCTTCCTCGATCAGTTCGCCGGTCAAGGGCAGGAAGCGACGGGTCAAACCCGCATCACCGCTGACTTTGCGTGCATGGGCCCCAGTCAGAAGGGAAAGGTCGGCCGGACCGGTCAGCAGATAATATTTCCAGCGTTTGCCATGGAGCATGACCCTGTCCTGCAGGATGCGCCCGTTCTCGTGCTCCATGAAGGCCAGCACCGCGCTTCCGGACGGACGCCAGGAAAACAGGTCGTCACTGCCGCGCACCTCGACACGAAGGAAGGCCGACGACGAGGTCCCGGCCTCGAAACGCAGCGCGACGAGGTCTTCGGTGATGGCGGAAGCGTCGAGCAGCAGGGCCTGCTCCGTCTCCGGGGGAAGCGCGGACATGCGGGTCTCGAGCACGGCCCCTTGATCGGAGGTGCGCACCTGCATACGAAAATCGTAATCCTGGACGCCCTCACTCCCGCCCGCGACCCTGAACAATGGCAGAGGCTGTTCCTGCGCAGCGGCAGGCAGTACCTGAATGCGGCGCAGGTGCATGGGCACCTCGGCACCCTCGGCATTGAACACGCGCAGATCAGCCAGATCGGCGCGCACGCTGGCATTGTAGACTTCAAAGGGCAGTTCCAGGCGTTGCAGGGCGAAATCCGCCTGCGTTTCCAGAAGGTAGCCCCGGGCAAAATCCATGGGCGAGGCGGCCTGAGCGGAAAAAGGCGCAAGCAGAACCAGCAGCACAATGAACATCATGATTTTCCCCCCTTGGGCGGCAACGGACAGAAATAGCCCACCACAAGCATGAGCAGTCCCACCCCCAGAAACGAGACAATGCGCGCCACGGTGCCACGCCCGTCCAGATCGATCAGAAAAAGCTTGCCGACCACGACCGCCAGCAGACCGGCCCCGGCCAGCCATGATTGCCGCAAGGCACGCCTGCGGCCAAGGAGCATGGCCCCCAGCGCCGCCAGGGACCAGAGCACCGAATAGGCCGCCTGCAACACGTCGGAGCGGAACATGGCGTCCAGGGCATAGGGCACATCGCCAAGAAAATGCACCGTCCTGGCCACGACCACGTTCATCCAGACAAAGGCCCAAGCGCCCAGGATGGCAGGCAAAAAGCGCCCGGCATGGCTGACACCCGGCAGGTCGTGCATGGCCGACTTGCGCGCCCAGAACGCAACGGTGACCAGCACCAGCGCCTGGGTCAGATCGAGGGGGTTCAGGATCGGAACATACGGCAAGGGGCGAGGGTTGCCGCTGACAAAGCAGGCCCCGATCCACCACAGGGCCAGAAACGCCGCAAGAGCCCCACCGGCGCGGAGATACGCGGCGAAATGCCTGCGCAGAGGCCAGTCCAGGCGCGGGAAAACGATGACAATGAGCAGCAGGACTCCGGTCACGGCCGCTGCGGCATCGGCCCAGCTTCCGCTTTGAACGATATGGATGAGCACCTGCCTGTGCGCTTCACGCAGGGCCAGCACCGCGACCAGAATCGCGCTGAGCGTATGTACCCAGCCGCGCACCCGCGCGTCCCAGCTCTCTTCCAGGGCAAAAAGCATCCCGAATTGGGCAAGCAGGGCCAGCGGCCAGCCAATCCATCCCCAGTCCGCCGCAGGATGACCGCTCCACAGCACGGCGCTGCAAAGCAGCAGCACCACCGTGAACTGCGCCAGATGACGGGGCATGAACCACAAGGTCCGCCTGTGCATCACGGCCCAGACGCCAAGAGTGCCCAGGGTCGCCGCCAGGAAAATCGGATCCGGATGCACCTGCTCCCCGGCCCAGAAAAACCAGGTCCCATACCACCACGCGGCGCCCCACAGCCCCATGGCCAGAGGCAAGGGTTCCTCGCGGGACAGCCGGGCCTCCGGGCAGGCCCAGTAGGACCAGCTCGAAAAAAAGCCCCCAAGCCCCAGAAAGAGACCGGCCAGGAGATGCCCTTCGTTCAAATGAAGGGACCACAGGGACAGCGAGGCGGCAAAGGCCACGGCCGCCCCGATCTGCAGCAGCAGACCGAAAATCCTGGTGATGAGCCTTTTTTGTCGCAAACCAAGCCAGATCATCCCCGCGCCTTCAAGGGCCCAGGTTGACGCGGTCCATGACGCATCCAGAGCCATGGGCACGGCCAGGGAAAGAAAGATCACCCCCAGGGCGAGATGGGCTTCGGCCAGGAGCCCAAGGCCGCCGCTCCTCTTCCACATCAGCTTCAGGGGCAGGATGTACCACAGCGCAAGGCCCAGACAACTGAAAGCCCCGCCCATTTCCATGTCCCGCACCAGGGCCATTTGCAGGCCAAAGGCCGCCAGCGGCAGACCGAAGACCAGCGCGCTGTCGAGCCGGGTACGCCCCTGCTCGCTGTTTGCGCGGGCGAAGAGGATGGAGACGGTCCCGTACATGAGGAAAAAGAGGATCAGGAAGGGTTCGGTGGTTGCAAAGTATTCCGGGGCGTAGAACCGGGCTCCCCACAGCGCCCCGATGCCAAAGGTGCAGGCGAACCCGAGCAGGTTGAGCACCCGCCACGTCCTGTACCAGGCGACGCCGAGCACGCCGAGGTTGAGCAAGGCATAGTAGCCGAAGAGCTGCACATGGCTGCCCTGTCCCGTGGACAGCAGGATGGGAGCCAGAAAGCCTCCCGCCGCGCCGAACACGGCCAGGGCCGAGGCGTTCTGCAGCACGGCCAGGATTCCGGAAAAGACAACCACCGCGCACATGAGGATCAGAGCCCAAAGCGGCGGGATCATGTCCAAAAACCGGGCTGCCGCGAAAATGGTCAGATACAGCACCCCAACGCCCCCGCCCTGCACCAGCAAGGCGTAAACGGGATTGCCGTGCCGCAACCGCCAGCCCAGGGCCAGCAAGGCAACGCCCAGCATTCCGGCCCCGGCCATGCGCAGCTCCACCGGCAGCAGGCTGTGATCGGAAGCGTACTTGAGCAGGAAGGAAACACCGAAGAAAAGCACGACAAGCCCGACCTTGACCACCGGATTCCCGCCGGTGATCCAGGCCACGGCGTGGGACCAGACGGTGGCGAGCCACTCCGGAGCCGCAGGCTTCGCTTCGCGAACCGTCTGCGACGGGGCTGCGGGCGAGATTTCTTCCTGGTCTGAAAAAGTGAAGTTCTCGCCGGGATCCGCCCCTTCGTTCCATCCGAATACGGCCTCATCATCGGTAGGGGCGGCAAATTGCCGCCCGCTTCCGCTCCGAGCGGAAGCAGTCGTCGCACCGGCATGTGCCGTGGCCTTCTGTTCCCGGAATTGTGCACGGAGCAGTTTTTCCAGTTCCCTTATTTTTCTGTCCTGCGCGGCAATCCGGGACGCAAGGACAAAGCAGACCACGCCCAGGACCGGAAGAACAAGCAGGACCGGACTGCGCCACCAGTCGTCAAGAGCGCCGAGAAAGGAAAGCAAAATCAGGATGCCAAGGACAATGCGCACAAACACCTCCATGCCGGCCGCCGCAGGGCTCCGGTGCGTTGCCCACGCCCGGCTTGCCCCAAGATTGCAATGACTTTCCAAGGCTTTGCCGAGTGCCTGGGATGTTGGCAAGAAGAATCCAGCGCAGATTCCTCAAGCATGCCGCCGAACGCAACAAAGCCCGGCCGTCACACGCATGGAGGGCCGGGCTTCCTCAAGGCGCGAGCCGTGACTATTTGCTCGTGATCTCCGAACCAATACCGCCCTGGGTGAACATTTCGAGCAGGATGACGTTCTCCACCCGGCCGTCCAGGATGTGAGCCTTGGACACGCCGCCGTCCACGGCCTCCAGGCAGCACTTGATCTTGGGGATCATGCCGCCCGTGACCACGCCCTGCTCCAGGGCGTGCACCGCCTGATGCAGGGTCATGGAGGAGATGAGCTCGCCCTTCTTGTCCAGAACGCCGGGCACGTCGGTCAGCAGAATGAGCTTCTTGGCGCCCACGGCCACGGCCACGGCGCTGGCCACGGAGTCGGCGTTGATGTTGTAGGTGTGCCCTTCCTCGTCCACGCCCACCGGGGCGATGACCGGAATGAAATTGGCGGCCTGCAGGGAGCTGATGACCGACGTGTCCACGGCCACAACCTCACCGACATTACCAAGGTCGATGATCTCGGGCGGCGCGTCGGCGCGCTCCACGGCCATCTCCAGCTTCTGGGCCCAGATCATCCGCCCGTCCTTGCCGGACAGGCCCACGGCCCGGCCGCCCTGGGTGTTGATCAGATTGACGATCTCCTTGTTGACCTTGCCCACCAGTACCATCTCGACCACGTCCATGGTCGCGTCGTCGGTGACGCGCAGACCCTGGCGGAACTCGGAGGTGATGCCGAGCTGCTTGAGCATGTTTCCGATCTGCGGCCCGCCGCCGTGCACGATGACCGGATTGACGCCGATGTAGCGCAAAAGCTGGATGTTCAGGGCGAAACTCTTGCGCAGGGCCTCGTCCTTCATGGCGTGACCGCCGTATTTGATGACGATGGTCTGGCCGTAAAACTCGCGGATATAAGGCAGCGCCTCCAGAAGAAAGGCGGCTCTCAAGGCTTCTTGTGACATGGCTCCCTCGTGGACGTGAAAGGTGGGGAATGGGGCCGGTTTGACGGCGTGCGGGAATACCTTGGCAAGGAGGGGGGGAAAATTCAAGCACAATGATGAACGAGGCTTGGGGGCGGGATCACTGATCCGCAAAGATGAAGAATCTGCAGAGACAGGCTCGCTGGGCGGACGCGCTCCGGGTTGGTCCGGGGCAGGGACCGCCGAAACTCCATCGCGGGCCTCGTAGAGTTGAATCGCTGCGTGCAGGACGGCAAGCCCGGTCAGCACGCCTGGCAACGATTCAACAAACGATGCCTGGCTCAGTCAAACAGTCGGCGACCCTGCCCCGGACCAACCCGGAACGCTTGGACGGAGCAAGGACCAGCTTTTGCGACTCCGGAACTGATGAAAATGCGAAAACGGCGCCATCCCACTGGAGGGGATGACGCCGTGATGGACGGAACGCCTGCAAATCAGCAGGCGTCCCTTTTTCAGCGGGCCTGTTTTGCCAAAGCCTACAGGATGTAGCGCGTCAGATCCCTGTCCTCCTGCACATCGTGCAGGGCCGCCTTTACGTAATCCCGATCGATGGTCACCGTCGCGGCGTCCATGTCCGGGGCTTCAAAAGACAGGTCGGAGACGATCTTCTCCATGATGGTGTAAAGTCTGCGCGCGCCGATGTTCTCGGTCTCCTCGTTTATCTTTTGGGCGAAACGCGCGATTTCGCGGAGTGCTTCGTCGGTGTACGCGATCTCGATCTTTTCCGTGCCGAGCAGCGCCTTGTACTGCACGGTCAGCGCGTTCTGGGGCTCGGTCAGGATGCGGTAGAAATCATCCCTGGTCAGGGCCGAAAGCTCGACACGCAAGGGAAAACGCCCCTGCAGCTCGGGCACCAGATCCGAAGGCTTGGACATATGAAAGGCTCCGGCCGCGATGAAGAGAATGTGATCGGTGCGGACCATGCCGTACTTGGTGTTGACGGTGCTGCCCTCGACGATGGGCAAAAGGTCGCGCTGCACGCCCTCGCGCGAAACGTCGGCCTTGCCCGAACTGTTCCCGCCGCAGATCTTGTCGATCTCGTCCAGAAAGACGATGCCCGATTCCTGGACCCGCTCACGGGCGGTCTCGTGCACCTTGTCCATGTCGATGAGGCGCTCGCACTCGGACTGGATGAGGATGTCGTAAGCGTTCTTTACAGCCACCTTCTTGGTCTTCTTTTTCTTGGGGAAGACCTTGGAGAACATGTCCTGCATCTGCATTTCCATGCCTTCCATGCCCGGCACGCCCATGACCTGCACGCCGCCTCCGGCGGAGACCTCCACCTCGACCAGGCGGTCGTCGAGCTTGCCCGCCCGCCACAGTTGGCGAAGCTTCTCGCGGGTGGAGTCAGCGGCCTGGGATTCGGGGCCGATGTAATCGACCCCGGCCGATTCCAGCGGCTTGGTGGGCAAAAGCAGGTCCAGCAGGCGCTCTTCGGCCGAAACCTCGGCCCTTATGCGCACGCTCGCCTCCTCTTCCTGGCGGACGAGGTTGACGCCGATCTCCATCAGGTCGCGGATGATGGATTCCACATCGCGCCCCACATAGCCGACCTCGGTGAACTTGGTGGCCTCGACCTTTATGAACGGGGAACCGGCGAGCCGGGCCAGACGCCGGGCGATTTCGGTCTTGCCCACGCCTGTGGGGCCGATCATGAGAATGTTCTTGGGCGCGATCTCCTCGGCCAGCTCGGGGTCGAGCTGACGACGGCGCCAGCGGTTGCGCAGGGCGATGGCGACCATGCGTTTGGCCTGGTTCTGGCCGACGATGTATTTGTCCAGCTCGGACACGATCTCACGGGGGGTCAATGTATTCATCAGGAGTTCCTGGTCACGGTTTCAAAGATGATGTGGTCGTTGGTGTACACGCAGATCTCGGCCGCGATGGCCATGGATTTGCGCACGATGTCCTCGGCCGGAAGGTCCGTGTGGCGGCGCAATGCGCGGGCAGCGGACATGGCGTAGGCCCCGCCGGAGCCGATGGCGGCCACTCCGTCGTCGGGTTCGATGACATCCCCGGTGCCGCTGAGCATGAGGATGTTCTCGGCATCGGCCACCAGCAGCATGGCCTCAAGACGGCGCAGATACTTGTCGCTGCGCCAGTCCTTGGCCAGCTCCACGCTGGCGCGGACCAGATTTCCGCCGAATTCTTCAAGTTTCGCTTCAAATTTTTCGAACAGCGTAAAGGCGTCGGCCGTGGACCCGGCAAAACCGCACACGATGCGGTCACGATACAGACGCCGGACCTTGCGGGCTCCGTGCTTGATGGCGATGGCCTGGCCCAGCGTGACCTGACCGTCGCCGGCCACGGAAACGCCCTTGTCGTCCTTGACCGCCAGAATAGTTGTTCCGCGCATTTCCTGCATGTTATCTTCCTTATTGGGTGCGCTCATCAATCTTATCAATCTCATCAATGGCGCGTGAATAAAGCATTCAAGTTGGGCACTCCCCCGGCCTTGTCAAGGCGGTCGCGGGAAAATGGCATTTGGAACGTGTGCAGCCAGGGGAAAGAAAAAAATGAAATTCGAGAAAAAAACTGCTTGACGATGAAGCCTCTTGTCCATAGTAACCGACTTCTCGACGCGCCCGTAGCTCAGTTGGATAGAGTGCCTGACTACGAATCAGTAGGTCGCATGTTCGAATCATGCCGGGCGCACCAGAAAATCAAGGGATTGCTGATCATTCAGCGATCCCTTTTTTTTGTCCCCAAACCCTCGTACGCCCCGTCTTCCTCTCCCGCTTGGCGACAAACCTCCCTGCAATTTCAAATTGTCCCGTCACCGCGCGTCCGATCCGCACCGTTGGCGGACCGTCGTTCTGGCCGCGACACATGAAACGGCGCTCCCGTCTTACGCCTCGATCGGCCACAGGCACCATCACGCTCGCCCCGCCCCGTAAAACGACCGGAACATCCTCCAGTCATCGCTAAATTGTCTTACAAACAGCTTGCTCCAAGACGCGTGGCTACCATACTGTCGACAAAGATGTTTTTTTGCCGAAGGCCCCTCCTTACCGCACGCCGCATGGACACATGCCAAAAACAATAAACCTGCATTATCAGAAAATGATCAATGATTCCAAAATGAAACCGCAAGATCCCCTTTCGCCTGCCGGTCGCGGCATCAAAAAACCAGGAACTACGGAACAGGCTGCGCAGGAAAGTGAAATCCGCTATCGCCTGCTTGCCGATGTCACCATGGAAGGAATACTGATCCATCATGGCGGAATCATCACGGACTGCAATCCCGCGCTGTTACGCCTTTTGGGATACGGATATGAAGAACTGACCGGAAAAAGCTTCCTGGATATTGCGGTTTTCGAAGATGACCTGGTCACCGCTCGCGAGAACATGACAAGAGAGCATACCAGTCCGTATTGCATCAGATTGAAGAAAAAGAACGCGGAGATCTTCTTTTCGGAAATCGAAGCCCGCAATTTCATGATCGGCGGCGAAACGTTCCGGGTGTTGGCCATACGGGACATTACCGAACACAAGAAGATCCAGGACGCGCTCACGAAAAGCGAGTCCCAGCACCGCATAATCTTTGAAAACGCTCCGCTGGGCATGATTCTCTTCAACAACGAGGGGATCATTGTCGATTGCAACGAATCCTGCGTCCGCCTCATGGGCTCATCGCGCGAAAAACTCATCGGTTTCAACACGGCGCTTCAAAGCACGCCCCGGATGCGCGAGACAATCGCGAAAGCCCTGGCCGGGGAAGCAGCGGTCTTCGAGGGCGAATACACGTCCGTCACCGGAGGGTTGAAAAGATATCTGCATGTAATTTTCAATCCCATCACGCCCGGACAGAACCCCACCGGAGTCATCGCCACCCTTGAAGACATCACCGCCCGCAAAAAGGTGGAGGACAACCTGCGGCATTCCCTGTCGCTCCTCGATGCTACCCTGGAATCGACCACCGACGGCATCCTGGTGGTCGACAGCAACGGCGCGATAACGAAATGGAACCGCAATTTCCTTGAACTCTGGCATCTTCCGCACGACCTGGCGAACATGCGCGACGAACGCTCGCTGCTTGCCAACATCATTGAACAGGTGCCCCATCGGCAGGAATTTGAAGCCGGAGTCCGGGAACTGTACGCACATCCCGAAGAGACAAGCTTTGATCAGATCGAGCTTCTGGATGGACGCATATTCGAGCGCTACTCGCTGCCCCAGAAAATCGAGGACCGGATTGTCGGACGGGTGTGGTCGTTTCGCGACATTACCCATCGCCGGCACACCGAGGACAAGCTGCACAACTATGCCCAGCAGATGGCCCTGAAAAACCTGGAACTCGATGCCGCCCTGGCCAAGGCGGAAAATGCCACCCAGGCCAAAAGCGATTTTCTGGCCAACATGAGCCACGAAATCCGCACGCCCATGAACGGGGTCATCGGCATGACGGGCCTGCTCCTGGACACGCCCCTGGACGAAACTCAGCGCCGCTACGCCGAAGCCGTCCGCTCCAGCGGCGAGGTGCTGCTCAGCCTGATCAACGACATCCTGGACTTCTCCAAGATCGAGTCGGGCAAGATGGAGCTTGAGATACTGGACTTCGGACTGCGGGCATTGCTCGATGACTTCGCGTCCATAAGCGCCATCAAGGCTGAAGAAAAAGGGCTCGAATTCATCTGCTCGGCGGACCAGAACGTGCCGGATCGCCTCTCCGGCGACCCCGGCCGCCTGCGCCAGGTTTTGAACAATCTGACGACAAACGCCCTCAAGTTCACCCAAAGAGGCGAGGTTGACGTGCGCGTCAGCCTGACCAGGGATGCCGCGGACAATGCGCCCCCCTCCTCTTCCGCACAGTCAGTCACCCTTTTGTTTTCGGTCCGCGATACCGGAATCGGCATTCCCGAGGACAAACTGGACCGCCTGTTCCAGAGCTTCTCGCAAGTGGATGCCTCGGTCACCCGCAAGTTCGGCGGCACGGGACTGGGGCTGGCCATTTCCAGGCAACTGGCTGAGCTCATGGGCGGCGAGGTCGGCGTGCAGAGCACCGAGGGGCGCGGCTCCACCTTCTGGTTCACGGCCCGGCTTGAAACCGCCGCGAATCAGGATAACCTGATGCCCATCTCTGCCGATCTGCACGACCGACGGGTGCTTGTCGTGGACGACAACGCGACCAACCGGGAAATTCTGCTGGACCGTTTCATGTCCTGGGGAATGCGCCCGGACGAGGCCATGGACGGCCCTGAAGCCCTGCGCCTGCTTTACGCGGCCCTGGCCGAGAACGACCCCTACAGCCTGGCCATCCTGGACATGCGCATGCCCGGCATGGACGGCGAGACCCTGGGCCGGGTCATCCACTCGGATCCGAAACTTCAAAAAACGCGCACGGTCATCATGACCTCCCTTGGCCAGCGAGGCACCGCCAGGCGATTCAGGGACGCCGGTTTTTCGGCGCATCTCTCCAAGCCCCTGTTGCACGGCGAACTGCAGACCTGCCTCAACCTGGTCATGGCCGCAAACATATCCGAAGACCTGATCACGCGGCACGCGGCCCGTGAAGCCGCTAAGTGCGCATTGACCACGTTTACCGCCCACAAGTTCCGCATCCTCCTGGCCGAAGACAACATCACGAACCAGCAGGTGGCCCTTGGAATCCTGAGCAAGCTGGGCCTGCGCGCCGACGCCGTGGCCAATGGAGCCGAGGCGGTCAGTGCTCTGGAAAACATCCCCTACGATCTGGTGCTCATGGACGTGCAGATGCCGGAAATGGACGGATTCGAAAGCACCTGCGTCATCCGTGATCCATCTTCCCCGGTCCGCGACCACGATGTGCCGATCATCGCCATGACCGCCCACGCCCTGCCCGGCGACAAGCAAAAATGCCTCCGGGCGGGCATGAACGATTACATTTCAAAGCCTCTCTCCCCAAAGTCCCTGTCGCTGGTCCTCGGCAAGTGGCTGCCGATCAGGGACGACGAAGCAGGAATTCCGACTTGTGCGGTCAAGAAAAAAGAGGACAAAAGGCCGCTCATCTGGGACAAGAAGGCAATGCTCGAAAGGTTGCTGGATGACGAGCAACTGGCCAAGGAGATCCTGGCAGGCTTTGCGGAGGACATTTCCCTGCGCATCGCAGGCCTGAAACGCGGACTGGAAGACAACGACCTGGCAACGGCATCCCTGCACGCACACAGCATCCGCGGCGCGGCCGCGAATCTGGGAGCTGGAATTCTGCAAGATGCCGCCAAGGACATGGAAAGGTGCTGCATGGAAAACGACGCCGGAAATTTCAAAACCTGCGTTGAATCGCTCGAAAATTCCATCGATTGCTTGCTTAAGGAAATAGCCCTGCGTGAAAATCAAACTTGAGCCTCATGCAAACGGACTTCCGCATCATCGCGCAGACCGCCTTTGAGCGGCGACAAGGAAGAATTCATTGCCACAGGCATGGGTGGCTCTATGAGCAAGCCGATAGACCTTGATGCGTGCAGAACACGATAGATCAGACGCCGCTCGCCAAATCTGGGAATGACGCCGAAACGCATCATGGCCGATGGCGTGCGATCGCCGCCGGAATCACTTGACAGGCTTGGACATTCGTGATGTTTGCAGGTCCCGGGTTCAACATGAACCGGGATGATTTCACTTTCTCTGCCTTGCCTTTAGCAATAACGGATTTATAAGAGACAAGTGTTCTTTGAGGGGCCGCCCTGGTTTCGACGGGGGTGATGAGGCCAAAGTTGCAGGTCGAGGTGCTGGGAGGTCCTCGTCAAAACCCAGCAGAAACATAATTGCCAATGACAATTATGACTACGCAATGGCTGCCTAGTAAATAGGTAACCCTTGCATGACGACCAAGGTCGTCACATCCGTGCGGTGGATGTCTGATAATCCGTATCCGGGTGGCAAACCCCATCAGGCTGGCGAAAGGTCACTGTCTGGATGACCAATCGCGAGACACTTTCCAGGCTGGCGCCAAGGAAGCCCGTTCAGGGGCTAACCGTGGAGCGAGAAGCAAAACCTGAACTAAACCTGTAGAAGCTTTGCGCGGAGCATTCTCGGACGGGAGTTCGATTCTCCCCGGCTCCACCATTTAGAAAAGACAAACCCGTCTCTCTGGGGTCATTCTCCGGGGTGACGGGTTTTCTTTTTCCCCTTGTTTCTAAAGGGTTTGCGCCCGTTTCACATCTTTCCAAAGCACCTCTCCGCACCATCGATTCTCTCCATCCTCCCGCCTTTCTTTCTCTGTTTGGCCCCTGATTCTCTGTTTTCTCCGGACCAAGTCCGAAGCTCGTCCGGAAAGCTACATCCTTGATTGATATGGGTTTGCGGTTGGTTGCCGTTTTTGGCGGTTGTCTTTGGTCATCGTTCGATGCCGCAACCGGACGTTTTTTTCGAAATCACCCGCTTCGGCCATAAAAAGAAGCGTGGTCAACTCCGGTTTCCTACCACCCAAAATAGAAAAGCCGACGCTGATGGTCGGCTCTCTGGGGCGGTCTCCGGTCCGGTCGTCAGTCGGTGACGAAGCCGAACTGGCGGCGCTGCTCGATCCAGTCCTCGGGAAAGGTCTGGGTCAGTTTGGCCAGCGAGAGCCCATTGGGTTCCTCACCGTTGATCAGAGCTTCGACGATGTCGGGGGCCAGGGTCGTCAGCTTGAGAATGCGGGCCACATACGAGCCATCGACGTCGAGGGTACGGGCAAGCTCGCTGATGGACTTGATCTGGCCGGATTCGAGGATGTCGGCCCAGGAAAAGGCCCTTCCCAGCGCCTGGAGGATGGCGGACTGCACCGGTTCCTGCGCTCCGGTGATTTCTCCATCCAGGGCCTGGGGAGCGATGACCGTCTTGCGGCCACGCATGCGCCGGATCAGCATCGGGATGTGAATCTGCAGGTTGCCGTTGTCGGCTACGGTAATAGTCGGCTTCATTTTCATCGGCTTGCCCTCCGTTCAGTGACTTCGCATGCCAGACCGGCAAGCTCGGCGATGAGCGTTGTCAGCCCGTTGGTGCGCAGCTCCATGTCGATTCCGGTCTCGCGGATCTCGACCTTATCCACCAGGAGGCGGATGAGCCGGTTTCGTTCCACCGGGAAAAGGTCCTCCCAGAAGCCCTCGACATTCTGGAAGGCCTCCGAAACGTCCTGTTCCGTGATGCTGTTCCCCTGGTAGGCTTTGCAGCGCTCGCTCACATGGGTCAGTTGTTTCGAGAGCTCGACCGCCTGGCGATTGACCGTCGTCAGCATCTCGGTCTTGCCCGGCTGATCGTTGCCGGGTTTCATCAATTCGAGTGCCTGCTCCCGCGCCTGCGACAGTTCCATCTCGAGTTGGGCTTTCTGCTTGAACAACCGCTCCCGCTCTGCCTGCTCGATGTCCCGGGCCGCGAAGTAGGTCTTGGCCACCAGCGTCGGTGTGCGGAACACGGCGCTCAACTGTTCGATTACCGCCTGCTCGATGTCCCCGGCGGGAATCCGTTTGAGCGGGCACCGGCTCACGGTCCGCTTGCTGTCCTTCTGACAGATGTAATAGGTGTAATGGCGGCCGTTTTTGCGGGCGTAGGTCGGCCCCATCGAGCAGCCGCAGTGGCCGCAGCGGATGACGCCTTTCAGCGGGGCGACCATTTTGGTTCTGGCCATGGAAACCTTGACCGGTTTGTTGTCCTCCAGAATGGCCTGCACCTTGTCCCAAGTCGCCCGGTCGATGATCCCTTCGTGCTCGCCGGGGTAACTGCGATCCTTGTGGGCGATCTCGCCGATATAGATCCGGTTGTTGAGCAGCCGGTAGATGTGGGCGGTGTTCCATTCGGAGCCCTCGCGCACCTTTCCTTTCTTGGTGGTCCAGGCCTTGGTACGGTATCCCTGTTCGTTCAATTCCTGGCCCAGCTTCTTGGCCGAGCCGATCTGGATGAACCGGCGGAAGATGTATTGCACCGTCCTGGCTTCATCTGGGTTGACCAGCAGCTTCTTGTTGTCCCTGTCGACGTCGTATCCGAGGATGGGTACGCCGCCGCAGTATTTCCCCCGGCGCTTGGCAGCCGCCACCTTGTCCCGGATACGTTCGGCGATGACCTCCCGCTCGTACTGGGCGAAGGTGATCAGGATGCCGAGAAACATCCGGCCGGTGGGATCGGTGGTGCTGAAGTGCTGGGTGACCGAGACGAAGCTGACACCCTTCTCGTTGAAGAGGTCGATCATCTTCATGAAGTCCAGCAGCGAGCGGGACAGCCGGTCGACCTTGTAGACGACGATCACATCGATCTTCCCGGCGTCGATGTCCGCCAGCAGGCGGCGCAGCCCCGGACGCTCCATGTTCCCGCCCGAGAAACCACCATCGTCATAGCGATCCGGCAGAGCCGTCCAGCCCCGCATCCTCTGAGCTTCGATATAGTGTTCCGCCGATTCCCGTTGCGCATCCAGCGAGTTGAACTCCTGTTCGAGCCCTTCCTCATGACTCTTGCGTGTGTAAATGGCGCAGCGCAGGGTCTTGTTTTTGCCCGGCGCGACATTGCTGTTATCAAGCATCCGAACCTCCCTCGACTTTTCTGCCGTAAACCTTCTTCAGTCCGAAAAAGACCTTGCCGTTCCACCTGGTCCCGGTGATCTCCCTGGCCACCGCGCTGAGCGACCGGAAGGTGCGGCCTTCGAACTCGTAGCCATCGGCAAGGACGATCACCTCATAGCGCCGGTCGTTCCATACCCGCACCAGCCTGGTCCCGGGCAGGATCGCCTCGTTTGATTTCCGCTCCTCTGGGATGCGTCGATTGACAGTGGCGACCGGGTCCTCCTTGGCGGCCTGCTGAAGATGGACCTTGGCCTGCTCCGACAACCCACCGTAAAAAAGCTCCTGGATGCGATAGGCCAGCCGCTTGATGAGGAATTGCTTCTTGTACTGGGGCGGCTCTTCGCCGTAGAGGTCGAGCCATTTTTCCCGGAGCTGCTCCAGGGACATGGATTGCAGCAGGGCCATCTGCCGAAGGACCGAGTTTCGGGTTCGGTCCTGATTCTTGCCGCCTGTGGCGGCGTTCTGTAACTCATTCATTTTCCACTCCTTATCTTGGTTTCCGGACGAGTTGTCATGAATGAATGCTCTGTTCCGGCAATGAATCAAGTCCTTCTCCGAGCACAGGGGAAGAATCTTCGAAAAACTCTAACTCACTGCCTACACATACTTTTTTGGCCTTTCGGCGCAGGATCGCAGTGGCAAGAATGGAAGCGGCTGACTGGAGCCTCGCCTCACCCGAAAGGCGGCCGGGTTTGCCGTTTTCGCCAAGGTCATCCAACCCCGGCACATCATTCATTTCCTGTACATCCAACATCGAACACCTCCGGTGGGACCGGGGGGCTGGATAGTGTGGATGCCAGAAAACGGCGGCGGTCGGGATGCACGTTCGATGGCACCCACAACCGCCTCAGCTCCGCCTCTGGTCGGTTATCTGGTTTCTAACTGCTCGTCCGGTTTCAAACCGGCATTCTTCAGGCCTTACCTACCGAGGGGCTCGTGGAAGTGTCGGAAATCAGGTGTGAGATTATTTCTTGACCTGATATGCATCAGGTTTATATTATTAGGATTTGCTGGCGCATTGCGCCTTTTTGTCTTTCAACAGAAATGGAGACGCCATGGGCAAAGCGAAGACGGATGAGATAACGCCGTTGCAGCGGAAAACGCTTGAAGCGATATGTCGTTTTGTCGATGCCAAGGGCTTCCCTCCAACGGTGAAGGAACTGAGCGAGATCTTTGAAATCAGCCCGGCGAGTGCCCACGACCGGATCAACCAACTGGTGCGCAAGGGATACCTGAAGCGAGAGGACGGGAAGTCTCGCGGCATTGCCGTCGCCCGCCGTCCCAGCGAGATGGCTGCCTCCCTGGTTTCAGTACCTGTAGTGGGTATGGTGGCGGCTGGCTGCCCCATCCTGGCTGAGGCGAACATCATCGGCCAAGTACTGGTCGAATCGAACGTCGTTCGTTCCGGTCAGCACTTCGCACTCCGTGCGGTGGGTGACAGCATGGTCGGTGCCGGTATCAACGATGGTGATTTGATCATCGTGCGGCAGCAGCCCATCGCCGAGGACGGAGACATCGTTGTCGCGCTGCTCAACAACGAGGCGACTGTCAAGCGCCTGAAAATCAAAGACGAGCTCATCGAATTGGTGCCCGAGAACCCGGAGGTAAGAAAGATCCAGATCAGGCCGGAGGATGATCTTCGCGTGTTGGGTAAGGTCGTTGCCGTTAGGCATAAACAAGGGAGGTAAGAAAAATGGGGAAGCCGAAACATCGAACCTTTAACGCAGAGCGGTTTTTGGATAAATTCCAAGGCTATGAGCCCATTCTCCGCAGTTTCGTTGAACTTTGGAATGGCCATCTTGAGCTTGATTCCGCATCGCTTGATGTTCCCCTCTTCAAAGAATTCCTCGTTAATGGCGATGGCTATAGCAAGGATGATCTGCTTGAGAGTCTCTATATGGCTTATGACCTCTGTACAGAGCGAGGTCATGAAGACCTCTTGGCAGCTTGTCAGGAATGCAATTATTCGCCGGAAGGAAACGGGGAGTTGCCGGTCGAGTGCCTGAGCCTTAAGGTCAGAACTGAAAATGAGGAGGCTTTTAATCTCGCATATGATCGGTATACCCTTTGGCGTGCAGAACGATTCACCATATTTCGCGGGAAGACTGCAGCAGCCATTGCAGACGTAGATACAGCTTCCGGAGTCTTTCAATCAAAACTTGCCGAGATTTTCAAAAATCATAAAAACAGTGACCGTGTTCTCGTCCGCTACTATCAAGAAGGAGCATACACTAATTTCATCATTTACCACGAGAAGCGGGTCAAAGCGGAACTGATATTCAAAGGAACCACTGCAAGTCCGAAAGTCTCCCCGACCATCCTACGTCCGGCCCAGCAAGATTTCATCAGCTATAACAACGAGACCGGCCAGATTGAAATTGAGGCTGCTGTTGAAAAAGAAGAGACGGCTCTCCGCAAGGCTTTTGCTGAGTGCTGCCTCAAAGACGAAGACTTTTTCGACTCGCCCGGATCAGCAGATAGACTAAACCTCGCCAGGATCGCGGAGGAGGACTTTGACATGCCGGTTGACGAAGATCATTCAGTCATCCTCGCCGAGATCCATTTCAACCTTCCGCAAGCGCCGTTCCCATCATTTATAGTGCGGTCCAAGAATGTGATGGAGACGCTTGAAAAGACTTACCTGCGTAAGCGTTTGGGGGGTGGCACGATCCGACGGGCCGTATTTAAAATCATGTTCCCCGATGACCGACGGGGAAAACGCATCGAATTGTCCGGCACCAACAAAATCAAGTTCAAACGGGCCACACATGCCGAAGACGTATTCCGATATCTGAAGAATTGGGGGATCGTCGTTGACTGAGGGGCTCCTCAACTTCATCTTTCAGCGTCTCGACCAAGTCGAGAGTCCTGTCTTTCTGCACGGGGAACTGGAGTGTTACCCAGAAGATGAGTTCCGTGTCCTTCGAGAGAAAGGAATCCTGAGGGAAACATCAAGAGCAACGGAGATTCCTCGACCGAAACGTTTCCCCCTAGGTGGCGATCTGATTGTCCGCCAGACCTCGAAGGGCATATTTGGGGTTGCTGATGAGGACAATTATTTCGATCCGATCCCGCTCACCGAGGACGACGTCCGGCAGTATGAACTCTCCCTTCCAAAACTCACGACAGTGATCCGCCAAGCGAATGGCATTGAAGGCAGCGGGTTTGCCAATCATCACGGCCTGATTCCTATGGGGCTTAAGACACTTGATAGCCTCGGGACGTTGGAAATTTTTCTTTCGATTCCAAACCTGGATGAAGATGATGTTATTGCTCGATGCAGGAGACTTGACCGAGAGCTTGATACCGTGGGGATTGTCATTTTAACCCCAGGCGGCATCGCACTTTCCCCAGAAATCCGCCAACAGATGAAACGACTTGGAATTATTATGGTCGCCATCACAACAAACTCTTCTTGTGCTTTCTTGCTGGATTGGCATGCCATTGCCAAGAAAGCGGATTTGCATGTTGCACATTCCATTGATCACGCCGGAGAGGCACTGCGGGAAGACGAATCGAGAGACGATTCTGTAAATACAATAACCGAAGAGGATAAGATCGTTCTCGAACGAAAAGAAATCGGCGAGAGAGTCCACTGGTTCGTGAACGGGGTGGATAAAGGACACATTTTTGTCCGCAATGAGTCCATCGTCGCCAAGATCATGGAAATTCTTTATGATCAGATCGGCCACGGATGGGTGCAGCATAAGACTTTTATGAATGCGTGTGCGTGGAAGAAAGATGAGTATTTTCCCGCTTCGGCAGACCCAGGCCGTATGCAACGACAACTGACTAATATCCGGAAAAAACTAGGTGTTGGTATAGACTTTCGCAAGGGGAAAGGCGTGCGTTTTCCCGAAAACATAGTCAAGTCCAAATAACAGTCCAAAGAAACTTTTCTTAAAAAATATTTCCGCGCAACCGAGGCCGCAGGTGAAAAACCTAGCGGCCTTTTGTTTTTTTGGGCCGCTCATTTTGGACAGTCCAAAGACAAGTCCAGAAAACAGGGCTTCATGAAAACCGGATTTATTCTGCCCTCCAGAAACATCAAACCATGCTTAGGAGGCAGAACGATGAACAAAAAAAATCTCACCCCATCGAAGCGGCGACTCATCGAGCTGATGCAGGACATCAACTTCGGCCGCATCACCAACATTCCGGTCCGCGACGGCGAGCCGGAACTCACCCCTGACACGGTCATCGAGCGCGAAATCAAGCTGGGCGGACAGAGCGGTCCCCGGCCCGAGCGCGACCAGGATGACTTCATCCTCAAGCAAGAGGTCGTGGCGCTGCTGGAGCACCTCGCGCAGATGGGCAGCGGAAAAGTCTGCCTGCTCGAGATCAAGCACGGTCTCCCGTTCCTGATGCGCATCGAGGAACGGGCAGCCTGAACACATAACGACCTGAACCCTTAGACACTGGACAACAAGCTGGACGCATGGCGGAGGCTGTTGTGGGTGTCGCCGAGCCGAATACGGCAATTGGCGGCGTACCTGCGACCCCTTCGCCCACGCGACAGCTTTGTCCTGTGATCTGGCCCGTGCCGACACCCACGCGGACCTCCTCCTCGCTCCGAGGAGGCCCCGATGGTTTCTCAGAATTCTTACGACGGCATCGACAAGTATGCCGCCGACCTCATTCGGCACAAAGCACGTCAACTCGTAGGCAAGGCCGGATTCACCGAGGACGACAGACCCGACCTCGAACAGGAACTGATGATCGATCTGCTGCAGCGGATGCGGCATTTCAATCCCGCCAAGGCCAAGAAGACCACCTTCATGGCCCGGATCGTCGAACGTCACATCTCCACCATCCTGGAGGCCCGGTTCGCCCAATGCCGGGACTGGCGGCTCTGCCAAACCTCACTCAACGAACCCCTCGACAACGGCGAAGGCAACACCACCGAGCGGATCGACTTCCTGGACAGCGAGGGCTCCCTGGGAGGCGGCACCCGCGAGACAAGGGAGCGTCTCGCCCATGAGATCCGCATGGACCTCGACCGGGCCATCGCCTCGCTGCCGGAAGAGCTCCGGGATCTGTGCGTGCGCCTGCACGACAGCACCATGGCCGAAATCGCCCGGGAGATGGGCATTCCCAGAACCACCCTCTACGACCGGCTGAGCAAGCTGCGGGAGGCTTTCAGCGAGGCTGGCCTGACCGACTACCTGTGATCTCCGACGCATCGGCTCCGGCTCCGGTAAGTAAGCACCGTGCCGCATGGTGCGGCTATCCGGGGCCTCGGAAATCAGAACCTGAACAAAAGAGGAGTTCAACCATGACTCACGACACCTACAAGTACCGTTTTGACGAGTCGGTCCCGGCCCAGGAACTGGAAGACACTTTCATGCTGGCAATGCTGGCCGTCGAAAGCCTGCATGGCCGTTCCCGTGTGCGGATGGAGAGCCGGTTCAATCTGGACAAGGCCCGACGCACCTGCGTGATCGACGCCTCCACCGATGTCGGCAGCGACCTCGCCCGCATCTTCACCGGCTTCGCCACCAAGGAATACGGCGAACGCTCGGTCCTGATCGAACGAACCCAGCCGTCGGGCTGCGCCTGTGCCTCAAAGCATCGCGCAGCGTCCGCCACCGAGGCGGGGGTGGCGGTATGAGCGAGCTGATGACCACCACCTATTCCATGTGGCGGCTGTTCCGCAACTGCCGCATGGCCTGCAAGTGGCGCTACATCGACGAGCTGGTGCCGCTTGAGCGCGACCCCAATCTGGCCTTCGGCTCGGTCATCCACGACTGCCTGGAGTGCTGGCACGGCGAGCGGGATCTGGCCAAGGTCCTCGACCACATCGACCGGACCTATCCGAACCGGGCGCAGGACGACCATCAACAGGCCGACTGGCATCTCGCCCGGGCCATGATGAGCGCCTATGCGGAACACTACCCGGCCGAAAAGTTCGAGGTCGTCGCGCTCGAGAAAACCTTCGAAGGTCCCATCGTCAACCCGGCGACCGGTGCCATGTCTCGCAGTTTCATTCTCGCCGGGAAGGTGGACGGCATCGTCCGTCAGGATGGCCAGTATTTCCTACTGGAACACAAAACCGCCTCGCAGATCGACGCCAGCTACCTGGAGCGGCTGTGGACCGATTTCCAGATCATCCTCTACGCCTGGTACCTGGAGCAGACCCTCGGCATCACGGTCAGCGGCATCATCTACAACGTCCTGGTCAAGGCCAAGCTGCGCCAGGGCAAGGGTGAGACCGAGACCGAATTCGAGGCCCGCCGGGCGGATCTGATCGCCAAGTCGAAAACCGGCAAGAGCAGCGCCAAGCGCAAGCTGCCGGAGGATGACGACACCTTCCAGCAGCGGCTCCAGGAGAAGTACCTCGAGCCGGGCATGTTCCACCGCGAGGTGCTCTACATCTCCCGCGACCAGTTCGAGGAACTGCGGGCGGAGCTGTGGGAACTCTCCAAGGCCATGCTCGACGCCCGTCGGCGCAACACCTTCTACCGCAACACCAGCTACTGCTTCCAGTACGGAAGGCCCTGCGCCTACTTCCAGCTCTGCCGCTCGGGCGGCAACCCCAACGTCATCGAAAACCATTTCCAACGGATCGCCCCGCACGAAGAGCTGCGGGACGGAGCCGGTGAAGACGCCGCTCCGGTGTTTTGAAATCCCAACCATAAGGAGACGAAGCCATGCTTCCCAAGACCAAAAGCAAACCCAAACACACGCTCTCGGACCTCACCGCCCTGGTGTACGGCCCGAGCAAGATCGGCAAGAGCACCTGGTGCTCCAAGGCCGATGACGCACTGTTCCTGGCGACCGAGCCGGGCCTGAACGCCCTGGAGGTGTTCCAGACCCCGATCACCTGCTGGGACGACCTTCTGCAGGCCTGCGCCGAAATCGCCGAGGGCAAGCACGAGTTCAAGACCATCGTCGTCGACACGGTGGATAACGCCTACAAGATGTGCTCGGACTACGTCTGCAAGAAATTTAAGATCGAGCACGAATCCGACCTGGGCTACGGCAAGGGCTACGCGCTGATCAACAACGAGTTCCAGCGTGTCATCAACAAGCTCGCCTTCCTGCCCTATGGGCTGATCCTGATCTCCCACTCTCAGGAACGGGACATCGAGACCCGGACCGGCAAACACACCCGCATCGTGCCGACGCTGCCGGAAAAGGCGCGGAAGCTGGTCACCGGTCTGGTGGACCTGATCCTGTTTTGCGACCTGGACATGAAAACCGGCGAGGACGGCAAGCCGGTCTGGCAGCGCGTGATGCGCACCAAGCCCAGTCCCAACTACGACGCCGGTGACCGCACCGGCCGACTCCCTGAAGTCATCCCCCTCGATTTTTCGAGCTTCATGAAAGCCTTCAACAACACGGCAGCCGGAGCTGCGGCGAGTGCCGCCCGGCCGAAGCCGGAGCCGACCGCGAGTGCGGCGGCGAAACCTCAACAGTAAGGAGATCCGACCATGGAACACTACGAAAACCAATCCAACAGCAACCTCGACCTGGCGCAGTTCGACGACGCCTTCGAAACCGCCGAAGTAGAGGAACGTGAATTCGAAGCCGTCCCCGACGGCAAGTACCAGGTCAACGTCGACCGGGTCGAACTGACCCGCGCCCAGACTTCGGGCAATCCCATGCTCAAGTGGACCCTGCGCATTCTCGCGCCGACCCACAAGGGCCGTCTGCTCTGGCGCAACAACGTCATGGCCAGCAACGAGAACATCAAGTGGCTCAAGCAGGACCTCTACACCTGCGGGCTGCAGCTTCAGAAGCTCTCCGACCTGCCGGGCTACCTCGAGCAGCTTCTCAACATCAAGCTGGAGGTGACCAAACGCACTCGCGGTGAAAACGAGAACATCTACTTCAACCGTCGCATTGTCATGGCCGACGATGCCGGAGCTCCCGGCGCGGCGATGGACGACATGATCCCGTTCTGATGATGGACCGGATCACCGTTGTCGTCGACACCCGCGAACAGGAGCCCTACAGCTTCGATAGCGACAAGGTTTCGGCGGTTCGCAAGGCGCTGCCCGCCGGTGATTACTCGCTGGTCGGCCTCGAGGAACGGGTGGCGGTGGAGCGCAAATCCCTGACGGATTTCGTCTCCACCGTCATCCGGGGGCGAAAGCGGTTCCACCGCGAACTGGAAAAGCTCTCCGCCTATGAAGCCGCCTGCGTGGTTGTCGAGTGCAACTTTCGCGATCTGGTCGATGGCCGCTATCGCAGCGATGCCCATCCGCACGCGCTGATCGGAACGGTCGCCTCCATCGTCGTCGACTTCGGTGTCCCCGTCTACTTCTGCTCGGACCGGCAGGCCGCCTGCCGTTTTGTCGAGGAGTACCTGACACGTTTTCACCGGAGGATCGCGAGATGCCAAAAAGAAATGAGAGTAACCCGGCGCGACTCCGGGGAAGAATAGAGCGCGTTTACTATGCCGGACCCAAGTTCTCCGCAGGCCGACTGCTCACCCCGACCGGTGAGGAAGTCCAGTTCGCGGGCAATTTGTTCGCCCGGGAAAATCAGCCTGTGGTCCTGCTCGGGTCGTGGTCCACCCATCCCAAATATGGCCGTCAGTTCAAGGTCGACGGGATGGAGCACGACCTCGAACTCGATCCGGAGGGGCTGATCCACTATTTGGCCAACCATCCGGAGATCAAGGGCATTGGTCCGGCCAAGGCCAGATTGATCGTCGAGAGTTTCGGCGACGCCTTTGAAGAAACCCTTCTGAATGACCCCGAACGCATCGCGCTCAAGGCTCGACTGCCTCTGGACGCGGCCCGGCGGCTGCGTGACGAATGGTTGAAGAACCGCAGCGTCAACACCGTCATGGCCTGGCTGTCGGCATTCGGCCTGACCCATCATCAGGTCACCACCCTGGTCGAAAGACTCGGCGGCAACTGCCTCGATATCCTGAAAGAAGACCCGTACATCCTCATTCGGGAGATCCGGGGATTCGGCTTCAAGAAGGTCGACAAGATTGCCCGCAAGCTGGGAACCCCCAAGGACCATACCCCTCGTATCCGGGCCGGGCTGAATTTCTGCGTCCGTGAAGCCCTGGACAATGGCCACTGCTGGATCGAATACGAGGATCTGGTCGACCAGGCCAATCTGCTGCTGGTCATGGATGCCCTGGACAGCCGGGTTCGTATCGAGAGCGCCCTCGACGCGCTCATCGAAGAACAGGCGCTTGCCTGCGATTCCCACGGCGGACGTTTCGTGGTCGCTCTGCCGGAGATCGTCCGAATGGAGCGGGAGTTGGCCTCGCTGTTCGGCCAGGCCGAAACACCCAACCCGCATTTCCACTCTGTCAAGAAACTCGATGCCCTGATTCGGCGCTGCGCGGCGACGCTGAACGAGAAGCAGCTCGACGCGGTCCGCTCGGCCCTCCAGCACAGCATCAGCCTGATTTCGGGTGGAGCCGGTTCGGGCAAGAGCTACACCATTTCGGTCATCAACACCATCTGCGAGGAGAGCGATCTGGAGGTCGTGCTCGCCGCGCCGACCGGCAAGGCAGCAAAGCGCCTGGAAGAAGTCAGCGGTCGCAGCGGCACCACCATCCACCGTCTGCTCGGCTATGACGGCAAGGGTTTCTCGCGCAGCAAGGAGAACCCCGTCGATGCCCACGTCCTGGTGGTCGACGAGTTTTCGATGGTGGACGTGCCGTTGGCCTGGCACCTGTTCGAGGCGGTTGACCTGTCGCGGACCACGGTGCTGCTGGTCGGTGACCACAACCAGCTTCCGCCGGTAGGTCCAGGGAACATCCTGCGCGATCTGATCCAGACACGCGCCATCCCCACGGTCATCCTCGACAAGGTCGTGCGTCAGGCTGGCGTCCTCAAGGAGAACTGCACTGCCGTTCTGAAGGGCGAGGTGCGCAAGACCAGCGAGGCGTCGGTGGGCGGATGCCGGGATTGGTATCTGGTGGATCAGTTCACCGACCCGATGGCGGCACGCTCGTTCCTGCTGGAGCTGTTTCAGGAGCGGCTCGATGCCCTGGGTTTCGACATCATCAAGGACGTGCAGGTGCTGACGCCGACCCACAAGGGGCCGCTCGGCACCAAGGAATTGAACGAGGAACTGCAGCGGCTCATCCAGCGCAAGCTCTGGGACACCGAAGTGCCGCCGGTCGCCATGGGCCGCCGCGCCCCGTTTCTCAAGCACGACAAGGTTATCCAGACCCGGAACAACTACGACCTGAACGTGATGAATGGTGCCATCGGCTATGTGGTCGATGTTCTCACGAACGGCACCCTGGTCATCGATTTCGACGGCATGCCGGTGGAACTGGAAAAGGGTTCGCCCGACCTGCAGGATCTGCAGCTCGCCTATGCGCTCACCATCCACAAAACCCAGGGGTCCGAATTCCCCTGCGCCGTGGTGGTGGTCCACAAGGCGCATTCCTTCATGCACCACCGCAATCTGCTCTACACCGGGGTGACCCGCGCCCGGCGCACCGCCATTGTCCTGGGCGACCATTGGGGCATCCAGAATTGCGCCAAGCGTTGCCAGGTGGATGACCGTCGGACCTTTCTGCCCCTGTTTCTGGACGCCGCCCAGCACGCGGAGGCCGATTTCGCCCGTGTCGCGGAGGTCGAATGAGTATGGGCGGAACGGATAACGTCAGGGAGTATTACCGGCTCGTCACCGAGATGGACATCGGTGACGTGGCCCGGGAACTCCTGCCGGGACGGATCACCCAAGAGACCGGCCAGCGCTTGATGTGCGACTGCCCCAACCATCAGAGCCAGTCGCGTCTGTCGCTGCACGTGATGCTCGACAAGCAGGGCTGGTACTGCTTCGGCTGCGGAGTCGGCGGTGATGTGCTGCAGCTCGTTGAGTTCATTCAGACAGGCTCGGTCACCGCCGGGCAATCTGGTCCGATGCCGGACAGCCACCGTCATGCCCGGGACTATCTCGCCAAGAAGGCGGGCTTGCCTCCGCTGTCGCGCTATGGCCTCAGCCAGGAGCGTCTGGCCCAGACGGAGGCCGACCGCGCCTTCGAACTGCGGGTCAAGGACGCGCTGACCTCGCTGGCCAGGCTTTACCACGCCAGGCTCAAGGAGTCGCCGGAGGTCCTCGACTGGCTGAAATCCAAATACGCCCTGAGCGAGGAGACCATCGACGATCTCCTGATCGGCTACGCGGACAACGCGTCCGGCGCGGTCGCCCAACTGACCGGGGGTGAGGACGGTTTTTCCAAGCGGGAGCTCGCCGCCACCGGCGCTTTCCGTCCCACCAGCCAGGACGGCCTGACGCCATTTTTCGAGCGCCGCATCGTCTTTCCCTACTGGAGCCGTGGCCGGGTAGTGTTCATGATCGGCCGCAAGACGCCGTGGACCCCGGACGTGGGCTGGGAGCAAGGGAAATACAAGAAACTGCCGGTTCATGACGAACACCAACGGCCCTACGTCGCCGACTTCATCAACAACGCGCTGCTGTTCAACGAGGACTGTCTGCTGGCCCGGCCCGGCAAGGTGATCATCACCGAGGGGGTGACCGATTGCCTGGCGCTGATGCAACTGGGCCTGCCCACCGTATCGCCGGTCACCGTCCGCATCCGGGCCGCCGATTGGGAGCGCCTGATCCCCAAGTTGCGCGGCGTCGAAACCGTCTACATCTGTCAGGACAACGAACTCTCCCAAGCCGGTCTCAAGGGGGCACTGCAAACCGCCCGCACCCTGGCCGAACACAAGATCGACACCCGCCTGGTGACGCTGCCCTTGTCGGAGACACAGATCTCAGCCCGGCAGGAGCTGACCGAACGCTTCGGCCTGACGGCGAGCGTGGGGCCGAAGGAGCTGGCCAAGCTGCTGGCTGGACGGCCCGCCGAGGAAATCCAGGCGGCCGAGGCGCTTCTCGCCACCGCCAAGATCGACGTCAACGATTACATTGCCGCCGGGCATACCCGGGAGGATTTCGAACGTCTGCTCGCCGAGGCTAGCACGCCCATCGAGTTCGGCGTGCGCTCGCTGCCCGAGGGCGCTGAAGAGGAGGAACGCAACCGCCTGCTCGAACCGATCCTGGGGGAGATTTCCGAGCAGTCGCCGCTGGAACAGTCCCGCCTGCTGAAGCTGGTGCAGGAACGCATCGGCGGTGGCGTTTCGATGGCCACCCTGAAAGAGCAGATCCGCGCCATCCAGAAGGACCGCAAGGTCGAGTTCCGTAACGAAAAGAAGAAGGCCAAGCGGATGTCCGGCGCGATGCCCGGATCATGCCGCGCCCGGGTCGACGAGGTGCTGATCGACACAGAACTGGAGAACGGCGCTCCCGACTACACACTGGCCGCCGAGGCCGCCTACGACTGGTTTACCGCCAACGGTGCCCAGTTCTTTCACACCCTGCAGGGCGAGCCGTTCATGTATTTCGACAACGCCATCTACTGGATGGATTCGCCGGACCGGGGCCGCAAGCGCCATTACGCGGCCATGCTCTATAAGCACACGGGCATGGTGCCGACCTCCAACGGCGGACGGACATTTTTCGAGGTGTTGCCAAGCCTGGCGATGATCCGTGGCCAGGTGCGCGACCATTTTTCCTGGCTGCACACGGATGTGGCTTCCTACACCGTCTATTTCAACCTGAACAATCCGGAGCACGAGATCGCCAAGATCACCCCGGACGAAATTCAGATCATGAAGAACGGCGGCAACGAGGACGGCATCATCCTGGACGGCTCGCGCAAGATGAAGCCGCTGAAATTCCTGCCCGACGCCGACCTCGAAGAGGCGGACCGGCTCCTGGTCGATCTGCTGGTGGGCAACATGACCTGTCCGCAGGGGGATCGCTTTCTCATCCTTTCCTGGCTCTCCTGTTTCCTGCTGATCGACTTCGCCGGGACGCGGCCCATGACTCGCTTCGAGGGCTCGGCCGGATCGGGCAAGACCACCGCCAGCAAGATCACGTCGACGCTGCTTTACGGCGAGCCCCAGCACAAGAAGGCCACCGACGCGGCGAACTACACCGACGGCTCGCAGAACCCGCTCATCGTCCTCGACAACATCGAGGTCAAGCAGATGACCGAGGATCTGACCACCTTCATGCTTACCAGCATCACCGGCATCGCCAAAGAGAAGCGCAAGAGCGGCACCGACAGCGAGACCATCACCGAGCGGACCAAGTGCCTGCTGAACACCACCGGCATCGAGCCGCTGTGCGGGGAGCTTTCGGAGATCCAATCCCGTAGTTTCGTGATCAACTTCGATGTCACCAACCAGGGCAATGACTGTTTCATCGAATCCGAGATTGTCGCGGGTATCCAGCAGCAGCGCGACCTTATCATTTCAGCCATCATGAAGCGAACCCGGGTGGTCCTGGCCATGATGCGGGACGGCATGAGACGCCATGCCATGAAGCTTCTGCACGATGCATTGGGGAACCACGACAAACGTCGCTGCAATGAATATCTCAGCCTGATGTACCTGATGATGTTGGCTGGATCGAGCCGCCTGGAGATGGAACAGGGATTGGAAACGCTGGCACCGGCATTTGCCCGGCAGATCGAGTCGCTCAATCGGACCAGCCGGGATACGGCCAGGGAGTCGAATCATACGGCCACCGCGCTGGCGACCTTGTTCAACGCGTGGCGCACTGCGACCGAAACCAATGCGCGGGATGTTTACGGAGACCGCCGGACGGACCCGGTTCAGGAGTTCGTCCAGCGGTATCAGATCCGCTTTGAAGACGATGGAAGTTTACGGGAGGTTCTATCCCGGGATCTGTTCGTCGCCCTCAAGAGGGTTGCCAGGGATTTCGGTCTGCGTTTCGAGATGGATTCATCCCGGCAATTCGCACAGAGGCTGGTGAATGATCTGGAAACTATCCGGGGGGCAGGATTTGAGATTGAAATCGGGCAGAAACGGTACGGCACCAAGCTCTACACAATCCGTCGCATTGAATGATCTGGTAGAGAGAAACGGATACCTTTTCTCTTCAGGGTTCCCTCCGCCGCTCTCGTAGTCGCTTGATGACCTCTGCGGCGGGCTGGATCTTGCCATCCCTGATCTGGCGTTCGCCAAGGGCAAGTATTTCTTGTAACGCAGCAGAATGTTTGCTCTGCTCGTTTTGAGCGGTTTTCTGCATGTTCAATCTCAATTTCCTCAAAGCTCAGTCCCTCGCATATCCTTCCCGGACGGCGTTCTCCATGGCAGCCAACTCGTCATCGGTCAGAAATTCGAAATGCGATTCCCTCTTTCGTGCCGAAAGGCGACCATTGTTTTGCAGGCATAGCTGGATAAACAAATCGATGAGGCGGTCAGGCATATCAACGATTTCCTGAATGGCCTGCTTGGTCCTGTCGTAATTCGCCAGAAAATCGAGTTCTTCCACCAATTCGTTCTCGATGGTGAGCTTGACAAAATCATACAATGCCTCCGCCTGAGCGGTCATATCGACGTACCTGTACAGACGCCTGGTCTCGCCCGGCACGGTCATCTGACCCAGATCGTCCAGGTCGTATTCAACCAACCGCATCAACGGGCTTGAGAACGCCTCAAGGGAGTGGTCGTAAAGCGCCGGATTTTTCAGCATGGCGGCGGAGACCGGGAACATCAGCCCTTTCGGAATCGCACCGCGCAGGAACAGGATGTTGTGAATGAGAAACCGGTGAATTCGGCCGTTGCCGTCCTCGAAGGGATGCATGAAGACGAAGCCGTAGGAGATGGCGGCGGCATGGATAATGGCTGGAACCTCGCCGTCCTTCATCACTTGATGGGCAGCGAGCAATCCCGCCATCAGTTCCGGAAGGTCGTCGGGTTTTGGACAAACAAAGTGAACGAGTTGTTTCTGGTAGGAAATCGTCTGACCAACGTAGTTCTGGTTAGCCCGATAGTCCGTGTCTCGAAATCGGGGATCGACGATGCGGTTCTGCACGTCGATCAGGAGCGGTTTTTCGCAGAAATCCTTGTGCTCGGCCATCTCCAGCAAGCCGATGAATTTCTCGGTTCGGGAGGCACTCGGCTTGATGTGTTCGATCTCGAATGAGGACTTGGTCTCTTTGTTGTACAGGTAGCTCAGTGCCCGTCTGAGCAGCTCCGGTGGATAGGAGGTCACGACCTCCTCGCACTTTTTCCGCAGGTCGATCCCCTCCATGGCGGCGAGTTTCTCGGTTCGCCGGATGATGGGACAGAAATCTTTCCCGCCAAGCAGATTGTCGATGACCCTCTGACGCTGCACGCGACGGCCGGGCGCTGCGGTGTAGTAATGGTCCGGCTCCAGCAGCGGCGTGTAATTCCCCTTGGTCAGATCCGGCAGCGGAAGTTCCCGTCCGGTCAGGAATTCATACAGGAACCAAATTTTGCGGGCGTATTTCCCAGTCGGTTTCGAGCTGATCCAGGCCGTTATCTCATCCGCAGGGACCACGTCGAAAAGAGCCGATAGGATGCCAAGATTAACGCCGTCGTATTTGAGGGCGAACTCCAGGTGGTCTCCCGTTCCGTCTCCGGGCCAATAGGACTGAGGATAGACGGACTCCACTTGCCCATCCTGAATAGTCGAGCGCAGCGTCCCGGTCGGGCTGACGGAGGACGTATGCCAGTTCGGCAAAGCGCTCAATCCGAAACGCGAGATCAGAATCGCATATCCCGCCAGTCGGTTCTGGTTCGTGTCCAATGTCATAACACCTCAAAAAATCGTTACGGTTCTCAAAAAACGATTACGAGAAGCCTTTAAGCTAAAAATATAGTTAAATTGGCTGCAATTTTCAAGAGAATTGTTTGAAATGCCTGGGGTGAGGTCAAAATGGGGGCGGTTCTCAAAAAACGTGTTTGCAACTAAAAATATGATTACAAATGGGCTGCACTCTCAGAAAACAGTTACTGAGGCCGTCGGCATGCGGCGGAGGATGCACAGCCTCCGGTAGAAAGACCTTTCTACGCCGTAGAAAGTCCCTGGAACCACTTTCTACGAAGTAACATGCTGGTTTAACGGTATTTTATGCAAATGCGTAGAAATGGTAGAAAGGTTTCCGGGGTCACTCCCCCTGACTCACTATTTTTTCGTGCTCTTCGACCTCGGAGTCGGCTCACGGAAAAAATTCCCATGCGGTAAGTAACTTCCATAACCTTTCTACACTTTCTACAATCATAATCATAACCTATTGATTACAAGACTATTTTAGCTTGTAGAAAGGTGCCGTAGAAAGGGTCTGAGGCGTAGAAACCCCTTTCTACAGTTCCGTCACCCGCACAGGGGCTCCGGTAAGTAACGGGAAACGATGACTACCAACGTTTCCGGAGAATTACCATGAGCCTTCTGACTACCATGATCCGTCACCTCGGCACGGATGCCCCCAAAGCCGACAGCCAAGCCTGCCTCGCTGTTTCCGAAACCTCGCAACATTGCCAGTCCCTTTTCGTCACCACCGATCTTGAAATCAAGAAGTTCGCCTGGGTCCGGACGGGTGAGATCGACATCGAGCAGAACGGTAAGGTTTTTCGTCTGTTGTCTCCTGAATACTTTGCATGGCTACGTTCCCGCATGGTCACGGCCCAAGCCGCGCACAAGGCCGGAAAGCTCCCCGAGGATGCCTGGAACACGCTGCGGCAGAGATTCAACGCCCTGCAGGAGCTGGCCATCAGGGAGTTCGACAAGGAAAGCCTGCAGGAGGTCCTGCAGGCATTTTCCCTAAAGAACTACCGGCCACCCACGCTTCGTCCCGAGCCCCAGGAGAAACCCGTCGAAGTTCCCAGAAAGGACTGGATTTATCCCGGCAACCAAGCTTGGAAATGTAAGCAGCCGGTGACTTCCCAGGCAGTCGCCAAGGTCGACGCCATCCGTGAGGAGGCCATGGCCATGGGCTGGTCCGAGGCACGCCTCTATCAGAACCAGGGCCGCTTCCGGTTTCCCTGCGGCGAGGACTACGGTCTGGTCTGTTTCGTCGATGGCGATCAGGAGATTGGCGAGGTCACCGAGCGTTCTATCGAAATTATCCATGGGCCGAAGTCCGGGCGTCCCAGCACGCTGCGGTTCTACAACCCGGACGTGCCGCAGCCGTGGATGAAGAAAGTGGAGGATTGAGCCGTGAAGAAAAAGAAACGCTACGCCAACGCCAAGGATGTCCTGCCCGAGGAACTCTTCGAGCAGATCCAGAAGCACTACACCGGGATTCTCTGGGTCCCGGCTCCGAGCCGCTTTTACCAGGAGCGCCGCGACCTGGTGCTTGCCCTTCATCTGCAGGGGATCAGCAGCCAGGAGATCTCCAACCTCGCTGGAGTGACCACCCGCCGGGTCAACCAGATCATCGCCGCCGAACGAAAACAGGACCGGGACCGACAGTTGGCCGCCGCTTCCGGTAAGTAACCCCTGAACCGGCGGGAGCGCGTTTGGAGGCTAAATCGGCCTCCCGCCCCGCATCCCGGCTTGGGAAAACAATATTCGGCAGGATTTCCACGTGGCACTGAACAAACCGGACAAAGAGACGCTGGACCGCTGGCACCGCAACGAGGGCAAGACCGAACCGCCCCGGCGCGGGCCTGGTGCGCCCGAGGGCAACCAGAACCGGCTGCGTCACGGCATCTTCGCCGACCGCTGTCTGACGCCGGAAGAAAAGGTCATGTTCGACGCGATCATCGACCGCCTCAACCAGGACTTCGAGTTCAACAAGTCCAGCGACTTCCTGCAAGTGGAGCTGGTGGGCGTCTACTCGGTCAAGCTGGTCCGCGCCCAGATCGAGGGGAACACCGACGCCGCCGAAAAGCTCGACCGGATGATCCGCTGCCACATGAAGGATCTCAAGACCACCAAGATTGCTCGCGAGGGTGAGGAGCCGAAAGGCCCGCAGACCTCTCCGGCGGAATGGGCGGCGGCACTGCTTGAGAAGGTGGCCGAGGCTGCCAACACCCCGGGCGCGAAACCCTCCGGCCGCAAGAAACACGGAAAGAATTGCGGATAACACCATGGAGGGCTTTTCCGATGACCCCGGCACACGGCGACTTGCGGCAGACAGCTTCACCAGGAATTGCGGATAAGACGTGTTCCTTGCACTTTCGGAATCGGCATTCTCCGGCTGCCGATCATCATTTCCACTCCTCGACTTCCTCCAGCAGCTCCCGATATCCGCTTGGCATGTGTGCACATAAGCCGAGCCGCATAACCCAAGCAGATATAGGCATGTTCACGCCGGGGCTCTCTCACACAACCCAAGTAGATATTGGCATGTCGAGACCCAGGCCGAACCGGACAAGCCCCGCAAACAGCCATTCCTTCGGCAACGGCCCTCGCATATGCCAAGCAGATATTGCCATGTGTGTTCCGCGACTGGAGCGCACAAGCCAAGCAGTTATAGCGATGTGCGGCCGACAGACAGCGAAGGAGAAATTCCGGTCAATCGATATTTCCCGCCCCACCCGGGATGTAGAGACCCTCCGTCATGATCATTCATCATCGGCGGATGTGTTCTTCTGCGGGCACTGTCATTCACTGTCTTCGACACTGTCTCGCCCAACGAAAACAGGAGCAGCCGAGGCCGCTCCCATCGTCGGGTCCGGAAGGATCAAAGGCGTTCGAGGGCTTCCTCGAGCTGACCGTCCACGAGGTGGGTGTAGATCTGGGTGGTGGACACGTCCCGGTGCCCCAAGGCCCGCTGCACCACGAGCAGGTCATTGGTCGCGCCGTAGAGGTGGGTGGCGAAGGTATGCCGCAGCCCGTGCGGCGTCAGTTCCTTTTCGATCCCGGCCTTCCGCAGCCAGTGGGCGAGCCGGTTGGCTATCTGCCGCTGGCAGAGTCTGCCGTCCCGGTTCGACAGGAACAGGGCTTCCATTTCTGGGCGGCCGTGTCGACGACGCTCGGCCAGGTAACGGCGCAGCAATGTGCGGAGGTCGGTCTTGATGAACTTGACCTGCGGCACATTCCCCTTGGCCCGCACCCGCAGATGCTTGGCGTCGAGGTCGATGTCATCCATGTCGAGCGCGGCCAGTTCACCAAGCCTGATCCCCGTGCCCAGCAACACCTCGATCATGGCGCGGTCGCGCAGCGTGGAGAAATCGGTCCGCCCCTTGAGCTCCTTGAGCAGACGTTTCTTTTCGGCGGCGGTCAGGAAGACTGGCAGCTTTCTTGGCAACCGATGCATGCGGATGGACCGGGCCGGGTTGTCACCGACCACGCCCGTCTCGGCGGCCCAGGCGAAAAAGGCCCGCACCGCCGCCTTCATCCGATGGAGCGAGGCCGCCGAACGTGGGCCTCGCTCACTCTCAGTGACCGCCCCGGCGGAGAACACCTGGTCGAGGAACCCGACCGTGACCTCCCGGCAGACGATCCCAGGGGCCAGCTCCCCGGCCACGCGGACTACCAGGGCGAGGTCCCGGCGGTATGCGGCTATGGTCGCCGGGGAGCGTCCTTCGGCCGACAGGCGGGCACAGAACGCCTCTGTCGCGCCCGTCAGATCGAGGTCAGCCGTTCGGTTGCTCATCGCTGGACTCCTTTACCCGGCTGTGGCCCATGGGCGTGCTCTTGGGCAGCGGCAGCTCCTCGATGCGCCCCGACTCCCTGGCCCAGACCATCATCATGCGGAACACCCGGACGGTCTTGGCGACGGTGCGCTCGGCCCGCTCCTTGCCGTCGGGGAGTTTGAGCAGCAAGTCCGACTTGTAGAACTTGCCGACCTGGGGAAGCCGGATCTCGGCGAGCTGGCGATCCGCGCCGAAGAAGGCCTCCACCGCGTCGAGGTCCTTCCGGTAGGTGTAAAGGGTCCGCTCTTTCTTTCCGGATTCCCGCAGGTAGCCGATGAAAGCCTCGGCGGCTTGATGCACGGTGCATTCGGTCATGTCGATGTCTCCTTTGTCGGTGGCCCGGTGTGTTCAGGACAGGAACTCGTCCAGCTCCCGCAGCAGTTCCTCGACGTGGCCGAGGGAGCCGACGCTCGCCCAGGTGATGTCCGGCTGCTTCGCGTCCGCTTCGAGCTTGCCGCGAATGCCCTCGATCAGCCGGGCGATGTTCTCCTGCTTTTCTCGGTACGCCTTGAGTGCCTGCTGGCGGTTTCTGTCGTAGGTCATGGCCTGCCTCCGGTTCCGGTTTTCGTGGATGCGGGACCATCCCGCGTCACATCCAATGACGCTTCTATTTCGTTGGAAATCAAGTGTTTGCAGAGATCTTTCTGCATGTGCCCCAAACCCATAAACCAAAGGAGATCAACATGTTGAAGAAGACCCTCGAATGGACCATCCCGCTGGCCCTGGCCGGGATCATGACCGGCTGCGCCACCTACCGACCTCCGGCCCAGATCCAGTCGGCGGTGGCCACCGTCAACCGCCACACACCCGAGTATGTGACCGAGGCCAACAAGGCGCTGCGCGAGGTCGGCCACCCGGACGCCGAGCGCCTGACTGGTGTCGGCCTGCGCCTGCAGACCGCCGTGGACGCCCTTGACCAGTGGGCCAACGGTTCGAACCAGGAGGCAGGCCAATGAAAGAGATCCTTCAGGAAAACAGCGATGCCGTCCGCCAGGCCGGTGAGGCCCTGGTCGAAATCGGCACCGAACTGGCGGCGGGACGGATCGAGAACGCCCTCGGTCGTCTGGAAGCGGCTCAGCAGCAGTACCGGGCCTGGGCGGAGTTGGACCAGGCCATCATCGACATTCAGGAGGCTGTCCACGACCGGAAGAACACCCTGGCAGTGCAGCAGATCCTGACGGAACTGGTGGGCACCATCCTCGGCAACGCCTTGAGGACGGGAATGCACTGATGGCGGTAACCGACAAGGAGCGCAAACTCGCGGCGACCCTGAGCGATCCCGTGTTGTGGGGGCAAGCCTACCTCTACAACCGGGATGGCTCAGGCCGCGACTACTGGCCGCACCAGGTGGAGGACCTGCGCTGCCCGGCCAAGAACATTATCCACCTCGACGGCCGGGACGTGGGCAAGTCCATCGTGCTCTCGACCGACGCGCTCCATTACGCCTTCACCACCCGAGGCGGCCAGGGCCTCATCGCGGCTCCGCACCAGGGGCACCTCGACACCATCATCGAGGAGATCGAGTTCCAGCTCGACAGCAACCCGGATCTGATGAACAGCATCGCTCTGACCAAGTACGGCAAGCCCAAGATCCACCGCAAACCCTATTTCCGACTGGAGTTCACCAACGGTTCGGTGCTCTATTTCCGCCCGGCCGGGGCCTATGGCGACGCCTTTCGTTCGTTGCATGTCGGCCGCGTCTGGGTCGATGAAGGAGCCTGGCTGACCGAACGGGCCTGGAAGGCGCTGCGCCAGTGCCTCAAGGCCGGGGGGACGCTACGCATCTACTCCACGCCCAACGGCCTGCGCGACACCACCTATTACCGGCTCACCTCGTCGGACCAGTTCCATGTGTTCCGCTGGCCGTCCTGGCTCAACCCTCTTTGGACTGAGGATCGCGAGGCCGAACTGCTGGAGTTCTACGGCGGCCGCGACAGTTCCGGCTGGCAGCACGAGGTGGCCGGTGAACACGGCAAGCCTTCCTATGGGGCCTTCAATGTCGAGCAGTTCAACCTCTGTCGGCAGGATCTGCTGGAGTATCAGAAGATCGTCATCACCGATTCCGAGCTACGCGATTGCGACACCGAGGAAGCGGCCCACGACCGGCTGGAGATGCTGCTCAACCTCACTCCCCGCAGCGGGCAGTTCTGGGTTGGCGGCGACCTGGGCTACACCAACGACCCCACCGAGATCGTCGTATTCCAGGAGACGGAGATCGGCGAGCGGACGCTGCTGAAGATGATCCTGCGCGTGCATCTTGAACACGTTTCCTATCCGCACATCGCCCAGATCATCGCGCTGCTGGAGCGTTACTACACCCCGGCGGGCATCGGCGTGGACAACGGCGGAAACGGTCTGGCGGTGGTTCAGGAGCTGCTCACCCTGGACAAGTACAAAGGGCTGGAGCTGGAAGGCAGGCTCAAGGGATACGACTTCGGCGGCATGACCCGGCTGGCGGTGCGGGACGGCAAGGAAATCAAGAAGCGAACCAAGGAGCTGATGACCAGCCTCATCAACGGAGCCCTACAGCGTAAGCAGGTCATTTTCCCCTCGGACGACCTGGAGGTGGAAGACCAGTTCACCACCCACACCTACACCCTGCGGGACGGCAAGATCATCTATTCCAAGGGCAACGACCACATCATCGACGCGGTGCGCTGCGCCATGCTGATCCGGGAAGAAGGTAACCTCGACCCGGTCGGCGAAGAGGTGGTTTCGCTCAAACCCGTGCTCACCAATCCGGTCTTCATCTGATCGCATCCTCCGACGCTTTCCACCCCGCTCCGGTAAGTAACCGGCATCAAGCCGGGTTCGGCCCACACGGGCCGGATGTGCGGCTGTCATGGCCGAAACTACCGAGAGGATCACGTGGAAAGCACCGCCCATCAGGACGAACAACCCGAAAGCCTGGACACTACCGGCTTTGTCATCGCGCCGCTGGCCGCAGCGGCAGCGCTCGACTCGGCAGCCTTCGCCAAGGTCAACGCCGCCGAAGCGATTCCTGCCACCTGGGAAGAACGCGCCCGTAAGGCCTGGGAATACTACGTCGAGGAGCCGCTGGTGAAGAACTGCGTCAACTCCTGGCGCACCTTCGCTGTGGGCGACGAGATCAAGATCACCAGCGATGACGAGACCCTCAAGGAGCAGGCCCTGGAGGCCGCCTGGCGGTTGAACATCACGCAGTTCATCAAGGACATGGTTCTTCAACTCCTGGTGAAAGGCGACGCCATCGGCTTCAAGCGCTTTACCAAGTCCGGCCAGGACATCGAGGAGCTGGTCTGCGTCAACCCGGTTTCGGTCAAGGTCAAATACGCCCAGGGCGAACTGATCGAGGCCCGGCAATTTCCCGAGGACACCCCCGGCGGCGGGGAATCCATCCCGCTGCCCGTCGAACAGGTGGTCCACCTCAAATGGGATGCTCCGGCCTTCTCGCCCCGGGGCAACTCCCTCGTGCTTCCAGCCTTTCAAGCCATCGAACTGCTGCGCGACTACCGCCGGGCCGAACAGGCCATCGCCAAGCGCTGGGCCACGCCGTTCCGCCTGCTCAAGGTGGGCGGCGCGTTCGGCCAGAAGATGGTGATGCCGGACCAGCGAATGCTCGAACAGGTCCGCGACATGGTCAACAAGATGGACATGAAAAGCGGCCTGGTGGTCCCGTTCTACGTCAATGTCGAAACCCACGGCACCGATGGCCAAGTCCTCAACGTGGAGGACAAGGTCAAGGAGGTGAAGGAAGACATCGTGGTGGCCCTGGGTCTGTCACGCTCGCTGGTGACCGGCGACGGCCCGAATTTCGCCACCGCCTCGGTGAGCATGCAGAAGATGATGGTCATGATCCGCGAGATCAAACAGGCCGCACGCAAGCTCCTCGACTGGGTTTTCGACGACTGGATGGAGCTGAACGGCCATGGCGACAAAAGCATCCAGTTCATCTTCAACGACCTCGACCCCAGCGACGCGGTCGATTTCAAGAAGCTCCTCATCGAACTCTACGACCGCAAGCTCATCAGCCGCTCCAGCCTTCAGCTCAAGATGGACCTGGACCCGGACATCGAGGCCGCCAACCGCGAGACCGAACGCAAGCAGATCGACCTGATGGACGAGAAGCAGGTGAAACCGGTGGTGGATATGGTCGTCTCCGGCATCCTCAGCGTGCCTCGCGCCCGGAAGATGCTCGGGATTCCTACCGAGGACGATGAACCAACGGCGGAGGCGGCATTGGTCTGGTCGGGCGACCTGGAGTCCACCGGCATTGCTGCCGTGTGCGACGAGTGCAGCCACTTCATTGCTGACACCAACTACTGCCGGGTCCACAACAGCGAGCGTACTTTCGACGCCCCGGCCTGTCGTTTCATCGACCGCCGGGAGTCCCGCTGATGCCGTCGGACCTCAAGCAGCGTATCCAGGCGGCCACCCTGAAAAGCCTGACGGCCCGCAACCGCTACAACGACCAGGTTACGGCCCAGCTTACCCAGGCGCTGAAACAGGCCGAAGACGAGGTCGCCCGCGCCATCCTCCAGTACCGCTCCCTCGGCTCCCTGCCGGACAACAAGCTCGCCGCCCTCAAGGGGCTGGAAAAGCTCCAGCTCGAACTCGACGACACCATGAAGCGGCTCAAGCGGGAGCAGACCCTGGTCTTTCGCAAGACGACCAAGGACTCCTTCAAGCTCGGTATCCAACAGGGTATCGGAGAACTCGCCGACGCAGCGCTGCCGTTCTACGCCGACCTCAAGCCCGAAGGCATCGACAAGCTGGCCACCAAGGTGTTCACCATCGTCGACACCAATGCCCTCGACTTCATGGCGCAGTACAACCTTACCCTTGCCGGTGACGTCCACCGCGAACTCTCAGACGGTATAAAGCGAACCATCCTGAACGGCGTCGCCACGGGCAAGGGAGCCGACGACATCGTCCGGGACATGGGCAAGGTGATCGTCGACAAGGACTCCTTTCGCCAGGCAGGAAGCCGGGTGTTCAGCAAGGCGCAGTACCGCATGGAGATGATCGCCCGCACCGAGGTTCTCCGCGCCCACAACATGGGCAGGCTCAAGTTCCACGAGCGGGTCGGCATCCAGAAGCTGGAATGGCTGGCCATGGAGGACGAGCGCATGTGCCCGGTCTGCGGCGGCCTGGACGGCAAGACCTTTCCCATCGACAAGTTCCCCCAGCAACCCGCACATCCGCACTGCCGCTGCACCAACATCGTGGCCTGGCCGATGACCGTCTGCGGTAGCGAGATGGCAGCCAAGGCCGCCGCCCAGGCATCGCAGGGGGACGCCTGCATTCTCCCGCCCCATGTGCTGGAAGGCATGGCCGACGCCCAGGCCAAGGAGAACGCCAAGCTCAAGAGCGCCTTTGAAAACGGCGACATCGCCGACCTCGGTTCGCTGACGGTGAAACAACTCCAGACCCTGGCGAAACAGAACGGCGTGGCCATTGCCCGGACCAAGGCCGATTTCATCAAGCTGCTCGATCTGGCCGAACCGGGGATCGATCACGGCGACCTGGCCGGAGCGGCGCTCAGCGCCAAGCTCAAGGAACACAAGATCGGTCTGCTGCGGACCAAGGAAGAACTGGTCGAGCTGCTCGGACTGAAGCAGGCGGAACTCAAACAGGCCAAGCTGCTCGCCGCCCAGATGGCGAAGATCCCTCCCGCCGAGGGGCTGGAGGGCATGACTGCCCATCAGCTCAAGGAGATGGCGAAGGAGAACGGCATCTCCCTCAACATGACCAAACAGGAGACCATCGAGCTGCTGGATAAGCTGGAGCCCGGTGTGGACCATAGCGGCCTGATGGGCAAGGAACTCGCGGCGGCCAAACAGAAGCACGGCATCGGCATCCTCAAGAACAAGCAGCAGCTCGTTGAGGCGCTGCAGAAGAAGGCCGGTGCCGACATGGTCGAGTCGGTCAAGAAAAAGGCAGTCGACGAGGCCAAACAAAAGCTGATCCTGAAACAGAAAACGGCACTCGAAGACGCCGCCAAGGCCGTGGTCGTTCCCGACACGCCGACCGGCTACAAGGATTTCCTCGACGCGATTGCCAAGGCGGAACAGGCGGTTTCCGGTGGCACCGATCTACCCCAGGATCTGCTGGCGGCCCACAGCAAGGAAATCGCCCTCAAGAAACAGCTCTTCCAGGACCAGGTCGGTAAGCTGAAATCGACGGAGCTCAAGACGCTCGCCAAGGAGACCAAGGTTCAGTATTGGCAGTGGGCCAACAAAGACGAGCTGACCACGCTCTTCACCGAGACCGATCCCGCGAAAATCAAGGCGGTTCAGGCCAGCATCGACGCCAAGCACGCCGCCTGGGCCGAAAAGCATGGCGGCAAGAAGAAAACCGCTCCTGCCAAGCCCGCCACGCCGAAGAAAGATCCGCCGAAACCGGCTCCACAGCCGAGCCCGGTTAAGCCGCCCGAGGCCAAGATCGGCAAGAAAGGCGCGGAGTTCGCCACAGTCGATTCAGCGTGGCAGCAGAAAGGTCTGCCGTCAAAATTCAAGAAAACCGGCAAGGCCGCTGTCGGCGGCGCACATGAAAAGGAGTTCTGGACCGACGAAAACGGCGACAAATGGCTGTTCAAGCCCGTTGGCCGCAAGGACGATGAGTTCATCGCCTTCGGAGAGGAAGCAGCCTACAAGATTGGCCGCCTGATCGACCCCCATTCCATCGAGGTGCGCACCATCCAATTGAACGGCCGCACCGGCTCCATCCAGAAATGGCGCACCGATCTGCGGGACGACTTCGATTTTCGCAACATCCTGCCCCAGGATCTGACCACCATCGAACTGGAGCAGATCCAGCGCGAGCATGTGGTCGACTGGCTGATCGCCAACCACGACGGACATTCCAAGCAGTTCATCCGCGCCCGGGACGGTCGCGTCTACGGCATCGACAAAGGCCAGGCATTCAAGTTTCTGGGGCAGGACAAGCTCTCGCTCGACTATCACCCCAACGGTGTCTGCGGCGAGGAAGAGCCGTTTTACAACAAGGTCTTCCGGGCGGCCAAGGAAGGGAAGGTACGGGTCGATCCGAACGCGACCTTTCGCTATATCCAGGAAGTCGAAAAGATCGCCGACGAGGATTACCTCGATCTGCTGCGGCCCTACGCCGAGGGACGGTTTTCCAAGGACCCGGCCGGGCTGCGGCATTTCTATGATCTGGTCTTGGAGCGGAAACACAATCTCAGGCGGGACTTCGAAGGCTATTACGCCGATGTGCTGGGGGATCGGGGCTTCCGTTTCGACAAGCTGAGTACCGCCACCGGGAAGAAAAAGTTGCTCTCCTCCGCCGAAGAGACCCTGGTCGAGGAGGCCCGCAAACTCGGCTGGCAGGGCAAGACGCTGCCCTTCGACAGCGGCGACGTGGAGGACCAGAACGCGCTGATCTTCACCGAGAGCTTCAAGGGGAAGAAGCGCACCGTGGTCAAGATGAAGATCCGGCCGGACACTGATCGCCGCATCGACGAGGTGCTACGCAGGTATGTGCAGACGGCGGCCGGGGAAAAGGGACAACCGCTGGTCGAAGACAGCTTCTTTCCGACGATTCTGGACGCCGTCAAAAACGTTAATTTCCACGTGGGCGACGGCAAGTACAACCGGACCAAGATCGACAAGGCCCTGCGCCTGAGCAAGAAACTGGAGACCCTAAAAAAGAGCGCCGACCCCAAGGTCAAGGAGATGGCGGACCATTATCTGAAATGGGTCAAGGAGATCGAAGAGTCCGTCGACTGGGACCGGGCCACCAACGGCGTATTCGATCAGTACTTGCCCAAGCTCGACGCGCAGAAACCCAAGGAGAAACCGCCGTTCAAGGTGGAACGTGGCAAGGTTACCCATACCAAGCGCAGGATCGGGTCCGGCACCATTACCGTCGAGGCCGACGACATCGACAACCGGACGCTGTTCAATCACAACTCCCGCATGCAGGACGGGCACCAGTACACCGTCACCTTCGAGGACGGCACCCGGGTCCGCTATCGCCCCTGGTCCGACACCAACCTCTATGCCCAGCGCGGCGAGTTGGAAATGATCCTGGACGGCGACGCCACCCCTAGACGGGTCGAGGCGATGCTGGAAAAGCTCGAACAGCTTGGGATCGATACCCGGGTGGCCACGGCGGAAAACGCCGAGCAGATGTATCTCGAAAAGCTCGCCTACATCCGCAAGACCGACAAGAGCGCCGACTACAAACGACTGCAGAAATCCCTCGACGACCGCAATGCCACCACCACCGAACGGGTCCAGGCTCTGCGCGGCTATTGGCAAAAGGAACTGGGAGTTCAGGACATCACCCAGCTTTCCGGATACAACCCGCTGGGCGAATACCAGGCGGGTTTTCTGGACCGCGACGCCAAGGGCGGATACCGGCACCAGTTCCGGTTCGACATCACCGATGAGGAGCTGGAAAAACAGATGAAGGGCTATTCGCTGGTCCACGATCTGACCAACGGCGAGAGCATGTCCGGCTTCATCGACTTGATCATGGAGAACAACGGAGCCATGGTCAGCACGGTCGAGAAGATGCGCATGGGCGTGGCTCCGGGCGGAATGTCCCCGGTGGCTGACATGCAGACCGGCGGCGCGAGCTATTTCTTCACCCGGATCAAGAAGCAACCGGCCAGCGACGCCTCACCGGCCCTCTATTTCAAGAAACAGTTGCTGCGGCGCATGGACGCCATCAGTTATGACCATGACGCCTACGGCAAGGTGATTGACGACTACGTGCAGCGCAACCGGGGGGCCAGCATCGACGACTGGAAGCGGTTCTCGCAGCGCCATGGCAACGAGACCATCTTCAAATACTCGGTGACGCTGCTGGACAACATCGAATTCATCGTCGCCAGAAGCGACAACGAACGCCGGGAGATCATCCAGAGTTTCACCCGGCGCGGCATCAAGAAACTACCCGACGGGCGCAAGGTGGAGGACATCGTCCATACCCCTCAAAGCTGGAGCAAACGCAAACAATGACCATGAAGGACTTTATCGAACAAGAGAAACAGCGGCTGCAGGAAGCGCTGCACTGGTTCAACAACCGGGGCAGCCGCATGACCGTAAGGGAATCCGGGGATCTCTTTCTGGATACCCTGGTGGACAGTTTCACCGTCACCCGGATCGCACCCCATTTCGACACCGCTGGCAACCATCTGCGTACCGATTTCTGGCTGTTGTGGAAGGCACTCGGTTACGACGAGGGTTTTCAGCACGCCCACACCATCAAAGTGGTCGATGTCCGGGTCGAAGACACCCTGATGGCCGAACATGACGGCAAGGAGGCCGAAGGCTGGCTGATTGTCGAGCTGGCCGACGATCTGGGCCGGATTCACCATATCGAAATGATGGAGCCGGTCTCGGAGCCCGAGCTCGCGGCGGACTGGCAACGCTGGATCGCCTACCGACAAAAAAACGCCGAAAGATTCCACCGGATCGACGCCCAGCTTCTGGCAGAGCATCTCCGGATCGCGGAGGACTGGTCATGAAACTGCGCTATATGATCGACTCGATAGTCGCCGATCGGGAGGCCACCGTCCCGGAATACGTGCCCGTGGGCGTCTGGGTTCAGGGGCCGGGTCCCGGTCTGGATGTGGAGATGTACTACCTCGACCGGGGGCCGAGCGGGCTTGCCGACCGCAAGGACGAAGCCGCCTGGGTGGTCAACCGTCTGGTCGAGGCCGGGGGCACCTCGCTTCCGGCAGATTTTCTCGAATACCACCGGCTGTCTCGATCCCCCTATGACGGGGTCTTTTCCGAGATCACCGAGAGCGACGAATACCCCTCCCTCGACGCCTGCGGCAAGGCCGTTCTGGCCCGGCTGAACCCCGTCCGCTGAATTTCGCCGTCACCCTCCGACACATCGCCGACGCTTCCGGTAAGTAACCGCTGAACGCTCCCCGCAGGTCGCGGAGAGCACAGCAAACTGACCGGAGACGTTGATGGAACTGTTCGCCACAGACCTGGAAAGGCTGGCGTTTCTACTGGAGGCCGATGCGGCGCTGACTCTCGATCCCGATGCGCTTGGGACCGAGGCCGCCGAACAGTCCGCTCCTGAAGAGCTCCCTCCCGAGAAACGCCCCAAGTACATCACCAACTACATCGGCAGTAAGCAGAAGCTCGTCGACTGGATCTGGAAGCATACCCCGGAAGGCGTTGGCACCGTGCTCGACGCATTTTCGGGGTCTGCGGTCGTGGCCTACATGTACAAGACCAAGGGCCTCCAGGTCATCGCCAACGACCGGCTCCGCTACTGCCACCACGCCGCCAAGGCGATCATCGAGAACAACTCGGTTCGCCTGAGCGAGGACGAGATCGAAGCGCTTCTGGCCGACAACGCCAAGGCGGGCAGCTTCGTCCAGGACAACTTCAAGGGCATCTTCTTCGCAAAGGGCGTCCATGCGCTGATCGACACCATCCGCGCCAACTGCGACAAGCTCTCCGGCTTCAAGAAAGACATCGCTCTGTTCGGCCTTGGCAAGACCTGCATGAGCGGCAAGGGCGGTTTCGGCCACTTCTCGTCCTCCACCGACTATGGCCGCCGCCAGGACACTCCAGACGAGTTCAAGGATCGTCTGCGCAAGAACCTGCAGCGCATCAACGCCCTGGTCTTCGACAACGACAAGGAGAACAAGGCGCACCGGCAGGACATCAACGACCTGCTGCCGAAAGCCAAGGCGGATCTGGCCTACTTCGATCCGCCCTACGCCACCGAGTTTTCGACTACCAACTACGAGCGGGCCTACCACTTCGTGGAGGGGCTCATGACCTATTGGGAAGGGCTCGAAATCAAGGCCGACACCAAGGTCAAGTATTACGAGACCGACCACAAGACCGTCACCAAGGCCAACGCCAGCGAGTTCTTCCAGACCTTTCTCGGCAACGCCAAACACATCCCGAACTGGCTGATCTCCTACCGCGATCACGCCTATCCCAACGAGCAGGAGATGAAGCGGATCATCGGCTCCTTCGGCAAACAGAGCCGGATGAAGTCCAAGGATCACCACTACGCCATCACCTCCAAGCACGGCGAGGCTTCCAATGCCAAGGAGCGTCTGTTCGTCTGCGCTCCCGGGGCCAAGGCCAGCGCCGAGCGGGAGGAGAAACCCGTTCCGATGGCCGCCGCAGCGAACTTCCACACCAGCATTCCCGTGGACATCCGGCTGGGTGAAGGCGAACGCCTCGCGACCGAGGCCATGGATGTCGGCTCGGCGGGCGACCCCCAGTTCAGCTTCGTGCTCTGCCGCACCGGGACCAACAAGAACGGCGACCACTTCACCGCTGAGGAGTTGTCCGGTCGGCACATGACGGCCGTGAACAAGAAGGTCGATCTGCAGCATTCGCAGGAGTTCAACGACATCGTCGGTGGCATCGTCGCCGCCGACTACCTGGAGGACGACAACGGCGGCCGCGTGGAATGCGTCGGCGAGCTGTACGTCCACGACACCCCGGCTGCCCGGCTGGCCTACAAGCTGATGAAGCGCGGGATCATCTCCCAGGTCTCCATGGAGTGCGACTACCAGGAGGGCGAATGCTCGGTCTGCCACAAGCGCTTCCAGAACAAGGCCGACTACTGCACCCACCTGCGCAAGTTCAAGGGCCGTGATGTGGGCGGCCAACCCGTTTTCGAGATTCTGCACGGCGTCACTTTCACCGGACTGGGACTGCTCGACCGCAAAGGCGCGGACGAGAACGCCAGGATTCTGCAGGTGGCGTCCCTTCAGAGCCAGCCCGACCAATCCCAACCCGAAGGAGATTCCACGATGGAAGACAAAACCAAACCCACCGATGAACCGGCCGTCGAAGCGGCCAAGAAGAAACCCGCCCAGCAGGAAGGCGATCCCGCCCGCGTTACCGACCTGGAAAAGGAAAACCGGCAGCTCAAGGCCCAGGTCGCCGAGCTGCAGAAACGCGTCCAGGAACTGGAAGCCGAACAAAAGGCGGCCGCCTGCCGCTCCCGGGCCAAGAAACTGCTCACCCGTCTGGAGAAGCAGGGGCTCTCCTTTGCGTCCGATGAGGACCGGGAAGCCGAGCTGAAACGCCTGGCCGAACTGTCCGACGAAGCCTTCGCCGCCACCGAAGCCGCTTATGAGCGCCTGCCCAAGTCGGCCAAGGCGGACAAGGACAAGGAAGAGAAACCCGCTGACAGCGACCAGGGCGGCAAGCCCGCCGCCAAGGCATCGACGGAAACCCCGCTGCGCAGCGACGCCGGTGTCCGGCCCCACGATGTGGACGACCGCAAGGTGTCCCTCGAGGACCGTCTGCGCGACGGGTTCATGGCCGCTTACCGCAACCGTGTCGGCGAGGACTCTCCCGAACACTCGCAAATCAACGCATAAGGAGGAAACACCATGTCATTCATCAATCCGTGTCACCGCAGCCTCGCCTATGGCGACGGCCACATCCAGGGCGACGGCCAACTCGGCCAGGTGGTCCGCGTGGTCGGCGACGACCTGTTCGCCGTCAACACCGATCCCACCAAGCGTTCCTTCGGCATCCTGATCAAGGACTACGCCGGTGGCGAAATGCCCGGTATCTACTGCGATGGCGGCGTCTACGAGACCGACGCCTTCGAAGGGACCGTCGTCGCCGGAGACGACCTGAAAGTTTCGGCGAACGGTCGCCTGACCAACGGCGTCGCGGCCGGAGAGCACGTGGTCGCCCACGCCATTTCCGTACAGAGCGGCGTCCTCAAATTTCGCCTGCTCGTCTAACCCAAGGAGCCAACGCACATGAAAACCAATCAGTTGAAAATCCACTCCCAGGAGTACATGGAAACCATGGCGCGGCTCATGAGCGAGGCTCTCGAGTCGCCCGAAGGCATGCGGGCACTTGCCGCCGCCATTGCCGCGCCCATCGAACAGGAGATCAAGCGCAAGGAGATTTCCTCGCTGCTGCTCACCAAGCACACGCTGCCCAAGGGCGAACGTCCGGTCTACCAGAAGAAACCGACCGTCAAGGCTCACTGGATCAGCAAGGACGGCGACGCACAGGAGCAGGAGGTGGGCAAGGACGAGGTCGAGTTCCCCACCAACCGCATCCACTCCAATCCGATGGTGGACGTTTCCGTCCTCAAGAACGGCAACATCGGCACGCTGATGGACATCCAGACCAGCGCCGCCGACGCCATCCGCAAGGAGATGGACCGCCGCACCATCTCGGTGCTCTCCTCGGCCATCCCGGCGATCAACACCATCGAGGTCACTGGCGACTTGCTCACCGAGGAGGCGCTGAACGAGGCCATCTCGATCATCGAGGACCTGGAGCTGTCGGTGAAGTACATCGTCATGCGCGGCCGCCGGTTCAACGACATGCGCGGCTGGAACCTCGATCCCCAGACCAAGCTCGAGCTGCGCCAGAAGGGTGTCATCAAGAACTACGGCACCGGCGGCATTCTGCTGACCGCCTCCATGCCGCTGGACGAGATCATCATCGTCCCGGATGAAGAGGTCGGAAAGATGCCGGTGCGCGAAAACCTGAAGACGGAGTCCATCGATCAGAAGACCCGCTTCAAGACCGGCTGGCTGGTGTGGTCCGAAATCGGCCAGGGCATTACCCGCCCTGACATCATGGCCAAGGTCAAACTGGTTCCGTAATCCGGGAGGTGACGTGAGATGAATCGAATCAAGAACATCCGTCCCGGCGTTCTGGTGATCCCCGACGCCGGGCTGAAACTCAAGCCCGGCCAGGTAGTCGAGGTGGAACGCCTCACCAAGCAGATCCAGGCGGCGCTCAAGAACGGCCGCCTGGCCATGGCCGACAAACCGAAGCAGGAACCGCTCGCCCCTCCAGAGCCAGACCAGGACGCGGAACCGGTGGACCTGAGCAAGCTCTCCGCCACCGACGCGATTTCCAAGGTCAACGAGGAGGCCAATCCGGAGACCCTCAAGGGCTACATGGAAACCGAAAAACGCCGCACGGTGATCGACGCGCTCAAGAGCCGTCTGGAGGGCCTGCAAGGTGCTGCTGAGTGACCTGATCGCCGACCTGCGGCTCGACCTGTCCGATCCGGGCGCATCTCTCTTCGAGGACCAGACTCTGGAGAGATGCGTCCGGAAAGCCGTTTTCCGGGTCGGCCGTGACCTCGACCAATCGCTGACGATCACGGTCGGAGAGATCACCCCCGATCCCACCGGCGAGGTCCGCGAGCTCCTGGTGATCATGGCGCAGATCCACGCCTGCCAGGTCATGCGTTCGGCCACCGCCAACGCCTTCTCCTTTTCCAGCGGCGACAAGAGAGTGGATAAAACCGGACAGCCCGGCCACTGGGCCAAGCTCGAGGCCGATCTGCTCGCCGACTACCGGCAGCGGCTCACCGAGCTGCGTCCGGCCACCCAGCTCGATCAGGAAGCCTACATCCTGACCCCGAGCGGCCTTACGCCGGTCATCTACGAACAAGGGATCGATCTCGATGTTGTTGAATGACCGGGAACGCGCCGAAGCCGTGGCCGATGTCGCCCGGCTGATCCTCTCCTCGGGCCAGACCGCACGCATCCTGCGCGTGGTTCCCGGCGAGCGGCTCTACGGCACCGACGATGCCGAATACACGGAAATCTCCGTCATCCCCCTCGAACTGAACGAAACCCCGCCGGAGGAGCTGAGCGGCAAGATCGACGCGCTCGCCTGTGTCCTTCCGGATGCCGATGTCCGGGGTGAAGACCGCCTGGCCTCAGACAGGGAAACCTATCGCATACAGAGTGTGGAAGAAGAACACTTCTTCGGCACCGTCACTCATAAGAACCTGCAACTGGTGAAGCTCAATGGGCGTTAGGCGGACCGGTGACTGGGACAAGGCCCGCGCCAAGCTGACCACCGGCATGGGGCCACGTCTGGCCACGGCCCTGCGACAGGCCACGATCCGCAACGCCCTTTTTCTGGTGCGCGAGATCCAGCGGGGGATTCGCTCCCAGGCCCCGGGCGGACAGGCCTTCGTGAAACTCGCCGAGAGCACCATCGAGCGCAAAGGCTCAAGCAAGGCGCTCATCGACACCGGCTTTCTCGTCAACGCCATCACCCAGAAGATCATGGCCGACAAGGCGTTCGTCGGCCTGCTGCGCGGCACCGTCAACAAGGACGGGGAAGACATGGTGAACATCGGTGCCGTCATGGAGTACGGGGCCACCATCAAACATCCGAACGGCGCGACCATCATCATCCCCGCCAGACCCTTTCTGCATCCGGTGATGGATAAGTACCGCGAGCAGATCCTCCAGAACTATCGCGAGGCGATCCGCTCCGCGCTTTGAGCCTCCGACACATCGCCAGCGCTTCCGGTAAGTAACCAGGCAGAAAACGGAGGCGTCCCTTGAGCACGATACAGACCGTCACAGAAATCCTGATCCGCCTGGCCAAACAGGCCATCCACCCGGACACCGTGCTGGTGTTCCCGGATGACCTGTTCGAGGTCCAGCGTACCCCCAGCGTCATCCTCCAGGGGCCGAAGCTGGCGGAAGACCGTTTCCGCCGCAGCCAGAGCCGCCTGTTTGAGAAGAATGTCGCGGAGCTGAGTTTCGAGGAGTGCCGGTTTCCCCGTCTCTATCACCTCGATTTCGACCTGGTGGTGACCGTGGACCGGGAGGCCGAACTGCTTGGTTTTCACGAATCGGTGTCGCGGTTCCTCCAGCTTTACCCGGAGATCGCCATCGCCGACCAGGGCAGCCTGAACCTTACCGAACTGGTTCCTCTGGGCGGCCTGGCCCGGGTGAACCTCTCCAACCTCCGGCAAAGCTCCGGACGCATCCGCATCGAATCCTGCCCGGTGTACGACGGCGACCTGCGCGACGGTCGGCTGATCCGGGACCGGACCTTCCAGTTTCACGGCGACGTGACAGAGCAACGAACCATTCAACCGTAAAGGAGAACAACCGTGATCGAGATCAGAAACCTGCAGTTCCAACCCCTGACGTTCAACCTCTCCGGCCAGGGAACCCTTCACCTCGGGCCGCGAGAACGCAAGAGCATCGCCCGCAAGGACCTCTCCGCCGAGATCAAGACCGCCGGAAAACGCGGCCTGGTGCGCATCACCGACCTGACCGGCGGCGCGGAACCAGAACCGGAAAAGCCCACGGCAACCGATGACGCCGCAGCCGATGAGGCCAAGACCACCAGCAAGCGGAGGAAATAACCATGCCGACCTATCTATCGCCCGGGATTTACACCCGGGAAACGGACTTCAGTTTCTATGTGAAGCAGATCTCGACCTCGTCGGCTGCCATGGTCGGAGTGGCCGAGAAAGGCCCGATCAACAAGCCCGTGCTGGTGACGAGCTGGGAACAGTTTATCAACCGTTTCGGCTCCTATATCAACGAAAGCTATCTGGCCTACGCCGCACGGGCGTTTTTCGACAACGGCGGGTCGGTCCTCTACGTCACCCGCATCGCCCATCTCACCGACTCCACCGACCGGGACACCCTGACGGCGCTCAAATCTTCCATCGTGCTGCAGAACCGGGAGGCGACGCCCGCCGACGCCCTGCGGATCGAGGCCGTGAACGAAGGCGTCTGGGGCGACCGACTCTCCATCTCCATCGAGGACGGTTCTCTCGATCCGGCCAACCATTTCAACCTGGTGGTCCGGCACAAAGGCGATGTGGTCGAGGTGTTCAAGGATCTGAGCATGGACGAGACGCTGCCGAACCATGTGGAGCTGGCGATCAACGACCGCTCGGATTTCATCTTGGTCCAGGATCTGGCCGCAGCAATGGGAACGCCCAGCGACCGTCCGGCATTGGGCGTGTTCACGCTCAGCGGCGGCGACAATGGTCTGACCGATCTGGCCGATGCGGACTTCATCGGCGATCCCTCGCAGCATACCGGCCTCTATGGCTTTGACGAGATCGACGCCCTGAACCTGCTGATGGTCCCCGGCGTCACGACGGTGCCGGTGATCAACGCCGGAATCGCCTATGCCGAGGGGCGCAAGGATCTGCTGTTCATCGCCGACACGCCCATGCACCTGGAGCCGCTCGAAGCGGTAGATTTCCGCAAGGGACAAGGGATGTACAGCCACGCGGCCTTCAACTCCTCCTACGCGGCGCTCTACTACCCCTGGCTGGAGATCAGCGATCCGGTCAACTCGCGCAAGAAGCTGGTGCCGCCCTGCGGCGCGGTGGCGGGATGCATCGCCCGCAGCGACCAGAAGACCAACGTCTGGAACGCGCCCGCCGGTATCGACCGTGGCCGCATCTTCAACACGCTCTCCCTGGCCTACAAGACCAGCCGTGGCGAGCGCGATGTGCTCTATCCGGAAGGGGTCAACGTCATCGCCGTGTTCCCCGACACCGGCATCAACATCTGGGGCCAGAAGACGCTGCAAAGCCAGCCCTCGGCCGTGGACCGCATCAACGTGCGCCGTCTGATGATGTTCATGGAGGAAGCCATCTCGGAATCCTCCCGCTTCGTGGTGTTCGAGCCGAATCACCCCCAGACCTGGCGTGCCCTCGGCCGCCTGATCAACCCCTTCCTGCAGGACATCAAGGACAAGGGTGGCCTCTACGACTTCGCATTCCAGTGCGACGAGGAGACCAATACCCCGGCGGTCATCGACCGCAACGAAATGGTGGCCCGCGTGTTCGTCAAGCCGACCAAGACGGCGGAGTTCATCGAGCTGAACTTCATCCTGACCAGCACCGGCGCGGACTTCAAAGAAATCATCTAACGGGAGAACACGGCTATGAGAAGCGGAAACATGCCCAAGAGCCTTTACCAGAACTGGCAATTCGCCATCGAGGTAAATGGCTTCGACGTGGCCCTGTTCCACAAGGGACAGGAGCCAAAAACAGAATTCGAGGAAGTGGCCTTTGCCCCGGCCGGTTCGATGTTCGACCAAAAGGTGGCAGGGCGGGTCAAGTTCGAGGACATCACCCTCGAGAAAGGCAACCTGCAGGACGGCTCCGACGAGGCGGCCCGCGAATGGATCAAGAAACAGGTGGACGTGAACGCCGTCACCGGCGGTCTTCCGGCCGACTACATGCGCGACATCGACGTTGTCCGCTACGACCGCACCGGCAACGAGACCCGCCGCTGGACCCTGCACGGTGCCTGGGTGAAGGCGCTCGAATACGACGAGCTCGAAGGCGGCAACACCGAGAACACCATCGAGAAGCTCACCATCTGCTTCCAATACTGGACCTAAACCGGAGGATCGACCATGTACAGCTTTGAACTGCCAAGCGGCACTGAACTCGAGCTTCGGGAAATGACCGGGGCCGAGGAAGAACTGCTCACCAACCAGCGCCTGATCCGTTCCGGAGAGGCGATCAACCAGGTGCTCCGCAACTGTTTCGTCCGGCTGGGCGAGAAGACCGATCCCGATCTCGCCGAGGTGATGAACCTGCTCTCGGGTGACCGGCTGTTCGCGCTGGTCCGCCTGCGCCAGATTTCCCTCGGCGACGAGGTGGAGCTGGAGCTGAGCTGCCCGAACAGCTCCTGCCGCATGACCAACTTTGTGACCATCAATCTCGAGGATCTCAAGGTCACCCCCTACGGCGAGGAGCGGGAGTTCGCCTTCAAGCTGCCCGGCTCGAAGAAAACCGTGCGCTTCGGATATCTCGATGGCCACAAGGAAAAGCGTCTGGCCAGCCTGCGTGAGCCCAACATCACCTCGGCCATGCTCATCCGCGTCCTCGACATCGACGGCAAGGCTCCCTCCAAGAAGAGCCTGGCGGAAATGTCGATGCGCGACCGCAACGCGCTGCGGCAGGAGATGTCGCGGGTCGACGCGGGAATCGACACCTCGGTCGAGACCGATTGCGATGGCTGCGGCACCAAGATCCGTACCCGCCTGGAGGCCGAACCGGCTTTTTTGTTCCCCGGAGTTCGCTTGTAAGCGACGCATTCTTTCTCGCTTACGGCGGACTGCACTGGGGCTGGTCGGAAACCCGCTCGCTGCCTCTCAGGGTCCGGCGTCAGTTCGTCGAGGCCCTTGAGCGGCAACTTGATTTTGAACGTGAGCAAACGGAACGGCGATAGATGAACGGCGATCTCGGACTGGGCATAGTGGTATCGATGAAGGATGCGTTCTCGCAGAACGCGCAGCGCATCCGTGGTTCCATGATGGACCTCGATTCCACCGTGGCGGATGCCAGCGAGCGGATGACCCGCAACCTGGACCGCATCCAGCAAGGGACCATGATGCTGGGGGCGGGACTGGCCCTGATGGCAGTACCCGCCGCCCTGTTCGCCTCCACCGCCGCGACCCAGAAAGCCCTGGGCGAGCTGGCGTCCCTCGGCGTGCAGGACCTCCGGGCCATCGAGGACGCCGCAGAATCCTTCACCAACCAATGGTCCGGTGCCGACAAGGCCGCTTTCATCACCGCCACCTACGACGTGAAATCGGCCCTGTCCAACCTCAGCGACGAGGCGGTGGGCGTCTTCACCTCCATGGCCGCCATGACGGCCAAGGCGACCAAGGCCACCACCCAGGAGATGGTTGGCACCTTCACCACGGCCTACGGGATCTTCAAGCCCATCATGGCCGACATGAACGACATGGAATGGGCGACCGCCTTTTCCGGAGCCATGGCGCAGACAGTGGCCTCGTTCAAGACCAACGGCACCCAGATGGCCGACGCCATCAAGAACATCGGCGCGGTGGCGGCCGCGAGCAACATTCCCCTGAACGAGCAGCTCGCCGTGCTCGGCCAGCTCCAGACCACCATGCCCGGCTCCGAGGCGGGCACGCTGTACAAGGCGTTCATCATGAAGGCGGCCGAGGCCGGTGACGAGCTTGGCCTGTCCTTCACCGACACCAGTGGCCGTCTCAAGGGCGTGGTTCCCATCCTGCAGGAGATCAAGCGCCAGTTCCCCGATCTCTCCAACGCAGCCGCCCAGGTGAAGCTGAAGAAGGCCTTCGGTTCCGACGAGGCGGTCAAGTTCCTGCTGCAGATGTCGGCGGGCACGGAGAGCCTCGAAGGCAATATCCAGTCGGTGGGCCGAGCCATGAAGACCGGCACGGCGGTCACCGAACAGATGGCCGACGCCATGAACCAGGACATCGGAGCCCGGTTCCTGCTCCTGCGCCAGCAGATGGCCAACCTCAGCGAAATCCTGGGTCGCACCTTGTTGCCGGTGGTCACGCCGGTGATCAACGGCGTCTCCCGCGTCATTCTGTTCCTGCAGCGCATGGCCAAATCGATGCCGGGCGTGACCCGGGTGGTCCTTGGACTATCCATGGCCCTCGGCACCATTTTGGTCGTGGCCGGAGCCGTCACCGCCGCTGTGGGCATGGTGGGACTCATGCTGCCCGCCATCAAGGCCGGGTTCGTGGCCATCAGCGCCGCGCTCGCCGGGGTGGGTTCGGCGGTCGCGACCTATTTTCTGCCTGTTACCGCGATCATCGCGGGCGTGATCCTGTCGGTGTATCTGCTCAAACGCGCCTGGGAAACCAACTTCGGCGGCATTCAGGAGATCATCACCGGGGCCTGGAACAAGGTCTCGCTGGTCTTCCAGGGGATCAGAGAGCTGGTGGGCTCTCTCAGCGGCGGCGTCGGGCAGATGTCGGCCGAACTGGCACAGAAGCTCGAATCCGCAGGGCTGTTGGGCTTCGTGGTCACCGTTTTCAAGGCCTATTACCGGGTTCGTGAGGCCATGGCCGGATTGTGGGGCGCGTTCTCCCATGCCTTTGGCCGCATCCGCGCCATCCTCGAACCGACCGTCCGCACACTGATGAGTGCCTATGCGGCGCTGGCCAGCGCGGTCTTTTCGGTGGTGGAGATCTTCGGCGTGGCCGCCAGCGCCACCGATGGGTCGTCCTGGCGTACCTTCGGCACTGTTATTGGCACCGTCGCCGGTGTGCTTCTGCAGGGGTTGGCGTTCGCCCTGAAGATCGTGGCCTGGAACCTGTCGCTCATCGTCCGAGCCCTGGCGGTGGTGGTGCGCAGCGTGGTCTGGGTCGGCAAGGCCATCGTCGGGTCACTGGTTGGAGCGACCAAGTTCATCTACAAGTTCCTGTTGCCCTTGCGCATGATCGGCGAGGCATTTATGGCCGCCGGGAAGATCGTCTATGCGGTCTGGCAGGTGCTGACCGGCGACATCTCCCTGCTGGACGGTCTCAAGTCCATTGGCGGCGCGGTCTACGACTTTCTTGCCACCCCGTTCCGCTGGGCGCGGGATGTGGTGGTCGGTGTCTGGAATTTCATTTCCGTCATCTTCACCTCCATCGGACGCCTGGTGGCCGACGCCGCCGGACAGATTGGCCAGGCGATTCTGAATCTCCCGATTATCAGCACCCTGCGTGAGCTGTTTGCCACCGTGCGATCCTTCTTCGCCGGGGACACGACCTTTTTCGAGGCGGGCAAGAAGCTGCTGATCAGCCTGGGTGAGGGGATCTGGTCGGCCGTGACCTATCCCTTCACCATGCTCAAGAACGCCTTGGGCAAGCTGCGCAATCTGCTGCCGTTCTCCGATGCCCGCGAGGGACCGCTCGCCAGCCTGACCGCCTCCGGTTCCGCGCTGCTCAAGACCCTCGCCGACGGCATGAGCCTTACCCAGTCGCTGCCTGCGAAAGTGTTCGGCTTCGCCGCTCGCGGGATTCTCTCGGCCGCTGCGGGAGCCTGGCAGCAGATCAAGACGGCGGGCGGAAACCTCATGGACGCCGCCTCGGCTCCCTTCCGGATGGCTGGAAAACTCTGGGATGGGTTGACCTCCGGGGCTCAAACCGTCGCGGCCAAGGCCGGCGCCATCTTCGGCGGTCTCAAACAATCCCTGTTTGGCGACACGCCCGTACTGGCGCTCAAACCGCCCCAGGTCAATGCCTGGGACGCGCTGGCCACGGGAGCCGTCAATCTCCGCAACCGGATCGTTGCCACACTGTCGGCCGTCCCCGGGGCTGTCGGTCGAATCTTTACCTACGCCGGTGCCGAGGGGCAAACCCTCTGGCAGAGGCTTTCCAGCGGCGCGAGCGCGGGCATTCAGGCGATCAAGGATAGAAGCGCTGGGATCGCCAACGGTTTGCTCTCCTCCGCTCGCGCCATGCTGGGAGTCCGGACCCCGATTCCGCAGGTGGCCGAGCAGAAGCAAACACTCGGTGCTGCGCAGCCCGCAGAATCGATTGGGCAACGCATCATCGAAAGCGTGCTGAGTCTCGTGCCGCGTCTGGACGAGCGCCTGGTGCCCAAGGCCCTGAGCGCCATGCTGATGCTCCAGCCGGTCATGGCCACTGCCGCGCCGCCTCCGCAACCGATGAACGGCATCGTGCAGACCGTCGCGGCGGCCGTCGAGCCGGTAAGTAAGAGCTATATCCAGCCGTTCGCGGTGGAACCGGCACTGGAAAACGGAGATGCCTCTCTGGCTCCGGCCGGGATCGAGCGGCCCATGACCGCCGCTCCGACTCCGATAGCGAAGCCTTTGCAATCCGGGCTCACCGAGACGGTGCCTTCCGAACAGTTGATCGCTCCGGCTCGCACCGCTCCCGCGACACCGCTGCGCGGAGAGGAAGCCGGTCCGGGAGTGCGCGAACTGCTGGAATCCTTGCTCTCGCGCCTCGATGGCCTGGCCGACCGCCCGGTGGAATTGAGCGTGACCACCAACATCGATGGCCGGAAGGTGGCCGAGGCCGTCTACAAGGACCTGCGGGAGCGGAAGATCAGAAACTACGAAACCCTGTGAGAGGACCGATGAAACGCATCTTTGTCTGCAGCCCGTTCGCGGGCGACATAGCCCGAAACGTGAAGGTCGCCGAGGCACTTTGCCGCCAGGTCATGAGAAGCGGTCACGCGCCGTTCGCGCCGCATCTGCTATATCCGACCTTCACCGATGACAGCGTCACCGAGCAGCGAGAGACGGGCATCGCCTGCGGCCTGGCCTACATGGAATGTTGCGACGAAGTGTGGGCGTTCACCGGCAACGGCATTTCCAGCGGCATGCGGCGGGAACTCGACCGGGCCGGACAACTGGGCAAGCCAATCATCGAGATCGCCGAGGTGTAAGGAATGGCATGGGATCAACAGCCCATCAAGGGATATCTGGTAGACGCCGACACGGGGGAGCGGCTCGAATTCCAGTACAACCCCAACTCCATCAGCGACGAGAAGTCGACCGACTACGCAACGATCAAAATCCCCGGCATGAGCCACCCGCGCTACCAGTACGTCGCCGGAGAACCGCGCCGGATCGCCTTCAAGGTCGAGCTGTTCAAGGGGCCGGTCAAACAGAAGGTCGACTGGCTCCGCTCGCTGCAATATCCGGAGCACGCCGGAACCATGCTCAAGAATGCGCCGCACCGCGTACTGCTGATTTTCGGCGATCTCTACCCGGGCGTGACCTGCATCGTCCGGCAGGTGAAGGCGCGGTTCTTCGGCCTGTTCGACCGGGACAACCTGCTGCCGCAACGGGCCGAGGTGGACATCGTCCTCGAGGAATATGTGGATCAGTCCATCAACTGGTCGGAGGTACGTTCATGATCGGCCGTGATTCCCGATACGCCCGCTGTCTTCTCTACCGGGACAGCGACGGCACCTCCCTCGGCATGCGCCAGCGCATCGACACCACCCCCAGACACGACGACCGCCTACACACCGTAGTCGAGGGCGACCGTCTGGATCTGCTCGCTCACCGCTATCTGGGTGATGCCCGGCTCTGGTGGATCATCTGCGACTACAACGACCTCTTTTTCCCGTTGGCGCTCGAGCCGGGTCTGGCGCTGCGCATTCCCTCCCGCGAACACGTCCAGATGCGCCTGCTCGACTGAAGCATCCGACACCTCGCCATGCCTTCCGGTAAGTAAGCAGGGAACTGCGAACCGCCGGAGAGACGCATGGATCTGGATACCTTCAAGCCGACATTTCTGATTCAGATCGAGGGGCAAGACCTCTCGAAGGACATCACCCAGGAGATCACCTCGTTCGTCTTCACCGACAACGAGGAGGAGCTGGATGTCCTCGAACTGTCGGTGACCGACCGCAACCTGCAGTTCGTCGACGATCCGCTGTTCCAGGAAGGCAACGAGATCGTGGCCCGCTTCGGCTACGTGGGGAACCTCTCTCCGCGCAAGAAGGCGGTCATCAAGGACATCGATTACGACTTCCCGGAAAACGGCGATCCGATCATCCGCATCAAGGCCTACGACAAGGGCTTCAAATTGGCGGGCAAGGAGAACCAGAAAGTCTGGCAGAAACCCGCTCCCGGCATCCTCTATTCGGAAATCGCCGAACAGATCGCCGCCGCCAACGGCCTCTCGCCGGTGGTCACGGCCACCAAGGGGACCCATCTCCGCGTCACCCAGAGCAACATCTCGGACGCCCAGTTCCTCAAGGAGCTGGCGGAAAAGGCCCGCGACCGCGATGGCGACGGCGTGAGCGGCTATGTCTTCTACATCCAGGACGACGAACTCCATTTCCATCCCCGCGAGCTCGACCAGACGCCGCTTCTGACCCTCGAATATTTCACCGACACCAAGGGCCTGCTGCGCTCGTTCCGCCCCAGCACCCAATCGCAGGGGGCCAAGGGCGCGGGTGTCGAGACCAAGACGGTCGGCGTCGACCCGCGCAAGAAGGACGTGGTCGAGCACAAGGCCAACAACGCCACCACGCCCGAGCGGACGGCCTTGGGCAAGCAGACTTATCTGGTCGACGGCAACACCGGCGAAGGCAGCTTCAAGGAACAGGAGACGGGGCAGATCGTGCCGAGCTTCGACCGTTCCGAAGGCTTTCATGAAGAGCCGCGCCAGGAGCCCGCCCAGGACAGCGCCGAAGGCAAATTCCGCGAGGCGGAACTGCGCCAGGTCGAGGCGGATGCGGCCACCATCGGCATTCCCCAGCTACGCGCCAAGAAGAACGTCGAGATCAAGGGCGTGGGACGGAAGTTTTCCGGCATCTATTACTGCCACTCGGTGCGCCACAGCATCAGCGGCGCTGGCTATCTCTGCGAACTCAAACTCAAGAAGAACGCCCTCGGCAAGGGCGCGGGCGACAAGTCCGCCGAGTCCCAGGGCAAACCCAACGACAAGGAGGCCCCGCCCACGCCGCAAAACGAGCCGCCAGCCATGGTGACCATCGACGCGGATTCCGGCGCGGTCACACAAGGAGGCGGTAATGGGTGATCTCAGCAAGAATTTCAACCGTTTGGAATTCGCCTGCAAGGGCAAGAGTTGCTGCGGCCATTCGGCTGCGGTCCATCCCGACCTGGTCGACGCCCTGCAGGCTTTGCGCGACCACATCGGCAAACCGCTGTCCATCACCAGCGGCTTCCGCTGTAACCGGCACAACAAGGCGGTGGGCGGAGCGGAGCAGAGTTTCCACACGCTGGGTATGGCGGCCGACGTGAGCTGTCCCGCTGGCGTTTCGCCCGAGGAATTGGCGGTCATCGCCGAGGAGATCCCTCTTTTTTGCGAGGGCGGCATCGGCGTCTATGCCTCCTGGGTCCATCTCGACGTGCGCCAGTCGGGCAAGGCGAGGTGGCGGTCATGAGCGCCGAAACCAAGACCCTGTTTTCCGGCACCGCGCTGGGTCTCTCCGGGCCGCTTCGGGTAGAGATACTTCCCAATGGAATGACCGCCAGGCTGACTCAGCCGTTCCGTGTCCGCACCGGCGCTGGCCGCATCATCGAAGTGCCCGCCGGGTTCGAGACCGATTTCGCCTCGGTGCCGCGCCTGTTCTGGCGCGTGGTGCCACCCTGGGGGCGATATTCCCCGGCCGCCGTCGTTCACGACTACCTCTACCACACCGGCAAGGTCTCGCGGCTTGCTGCCGACCGCGTCTTTCTCGAACTGATGGCTGCCCTGGGCGTGCCTCTGTGGAAAAGGCAGGTCATGTATTGGGCGGTTCGCCTGGGCGGCTGGCTGGCCTGGGACGCCAGTCGAAAACGGGAGACGGAGCATGCTTGAAACCCGCGACCGTCAATCCGAGGAGCGCTACCGCAACCGCTGGTACGGCAAGTACCGGGCCTTCGTGCGCGACAACAACGACCCAGAACGCCTTGGCCGGGTCCGGCTGGAGATCCCCGCCGTGCTTGGCAGCGGGCGGGAGAACTGGTCCGAATGGGCCGCTCCCTGTTTCCCCTACGGCGGCAACGACGACACCGGCATGTTCCTGGTCCCCGAGGAAGGGGCCTCGGTCTGGGCCGAGTTCGAGGGCGGCGTTGTCCAGTATCCGATCTGGACCGGGGTCTGGCTGGCCAAGAGCAATCCCGGCGAACAGCCCGAGGAATCCAAGCGCACCTGCGCGAATGCCTTTTGCCATGACTGCGAGGACAAGGTCGAACATCAGGCCAACCGGCACGACGATCTCGAACACAAGAAGTACCACGGCCATCCGCCGTATTACTGCCCGCGACTGAAGGTCCTGCTCAAGACCGAAACCGGCCACACCATCCTGGCCGATGACCGCGACGGCGACGAGCTGCTGCGGATCATCGACCGCGCCGGACAGATCCTCACCATGGAAGGGAAGGTGAAGCCGGAGATGCAGAGCGGCAACGCTCTGCGCCGAGGCACGAAGGACGCCGAGAAAGGCGACCAGCTCGACATCGCCTCGCAGATCGTCGGCTCCCGCGCCCGCATCCAGCTCACCGACCTCTGCCGCCAGCAGGTGATCCTCGAAGCCTGGCAGGACAAGGAGAAGGTCCACATCCTCTCGTGCGACAAGGGCCGCTCCCGCTGGCAGAAGATCCTCATCGATACCACCAAGGGTCGGGAGAAGGTTCACATCTGGGGACTCAACGGCACCCAGGAAATCCTCGTCGATTCCACCGCCGCCGCCGAACAGATCCGGCTGACCGACAAGGCCGGTCAGGTGGTGCGCATGAACGCCGCGCCCGGCCAGGAGAGCATCAGCGCCACCGACAAGTCCGGCAGCCTCGTGTTCATGGATGGGGTGGCCGGAAACATCATCATTCGCTCGACGAACACCGTCTTGATCAACACCTGAAGGAAGCATCGCATGGGAGAAAGAACAACAACGCCCTCCGGACTTTCGGCCAGCGAGGAATTGCTGGCCCGGACCTTCGATCATTGGCGGGAGGAATTCCGCAGCATCCTCGAAAGTCACCGCCGGGAAATCCAGGACCGCCTCGAGAAGATCGAGCGTGAAATCGAGAAGAAATCGGACAAGGAAAACGTCGAGGTGCTGGTCCGCTCGATCTATTCCGATCTGCACCGGCACGCCGAGGAGATCGACCGGCTGCATGCCCGGGTCGGCTCTAAGATGGGGACCGAGACCATGTGGAAGATCGTCGGCCTGGTGCTGACCATCGGCAGCACCATCGGCGGACTCGTCGGCTTTCTGATCCATCTGCTGCTGAAGGTGAACCCATGAGCTCCCAGGCGCGGCTCGGCGACATCAGCAGTCACGGCGGCGTCATCATCACCGGGGCGAGCCGGACGCTGGACAACGGCATGCCAGTGGCCCGCATGGGTGATCTGCACGTCTGTCCCATCCCTGGGCATGGCGTGACGCCCATTGTGACCGGCAGCTTCGACACCATCACCGAAGGATTGCCCAACGCCCGCATCGGCGACATCACCGCCTGCGGAGCCATCATAGTCACCGGCAGTCCCGACACCATCGACAACTGAGGGGGCCGCTATGAACAATCTCGAACAGCCGCAGGAACCGCACTACTGGGATGTCTTCCCGAAACTGATCCGGGTCTCGCGATCCCCATTCGTCCAGCGCATTCCGCTCTCGATCCGTGGTCTACCCGAAGCGCCGGTGTTCGAATCGTCCAATCCCGACGTGGCCAGTGTCGATGAGGACGGCAATGTCGAGTGCGGCTTCGTTCCCGGGGCGGCCATGATCCTGGTCTGGGATTCGCCCGAGCGGCTCAGCCTGCGTCACGTCCAGGTCGAGGTCTATGGCGGTGGCGTCTCCGCACCGGTGGAGGTTCCTTCATGACGGATACCGCGCCAGACTATAGCCACTGGGAGGTTCAGCCTCGCTCCATCCGCCTCTCCGCTGGCGAGTTCGAGCAACGGGTTCCGCTCTCCCTGCGCGGCGACGTGGACGCCCCGGTCTTTGCCTCCAGCAATCCGGAGGTCGCGGAGATCGGGCCGGACGGTGTCATTCGCTGCGGCTGGACCATCGGCAACGCCGTGCTCATGGTCTGGCGATCCTCGTTCCGGGACAGCCTCCGCCATGTTCTGGTGGAGGTCCGCGATCCGTCCTGGTTCGCCGACCACCCGGACTTTGCCAGCGGAGCATCGGTCTTCCTCAGCGGCATGGTGGTCAACGCCCTCAACACCAGCGGCGTCGGCAACGCGCTGATCGAATTCCGCCGCTCGGAAACCGGCCCGGCGGCGTTCCAGACCTTCGCCAACGCCTATGGCGGGTTCGAGCTGACCGTGCCCGAGGGGTTCTATTACGTGGAGGTCACCGCGCCGGGATACATCGCCTGGCATGGCTGGGTGAACGCCGACACCAACACCTCCGGCGACATCCAGATCGTTCTCTCGCCCGAACTCGACGGCCAGGTCGCCCGCATCGTGTTGCAGTGGGGGCTCAACCCCCGGGATCTCGATTCCCATCTCACCGGACCGACGCCATCGGGCGGTCGCTTCCATGTGTTCTATTCCCACACCATCGAAAACGAGGCGGCGGAATTGGACGTGGACGACACCAGCTCCTACGGGCCGGAGACCATCACCATCCATCGGCTCATCCCCGGCGTCTACCGCTACGCGGTCCACGACTACACCAACCGCAACACCAATCCGAGCACCGGCCTGGCGCAGTCCGGAGCCACGGTGAAAGTGTTCCTGAGCGATGGCCGTGAGCAGACCTTCACCGTTCCCAACGCCCCGGGTACGGTCTGGACCGTGTTCGAAATCGACGGCGCGACTGGAACAGTGACGCCGGTCAACGCCATGAGCTATCAATCCCAACCCGCCAACGTCGGCATGTAATGGAGGTTGTCCATGATTTCCGAAGAACCCGCCGACTTGCAGGCCACCATCGAACAAACCGATTCCGGCCAACAACAGTATGTGCTGCGGGCGCTCTGCGATCACCTGTCCGGCATCCGTGAAGAACTTTCCGGCATCCGCACGCTGCTGGAGGCCAGTCACGCCGCCTCGGAGGCGATGCGTGGCCAGGCCCAGGCCTATCTTGAGGCCCAGCAGGCCAGGACCCAGGAGTACCTGGAGCAGGTACAGATCGAGCCGGAGCCCGATTTTTATCCCTTTGTCGAACTGCCAGCGGGCACCGAACCCCGGGATCTGCCGGATGGCAACCGGCTCTTCACCTTGCCCGACGGCATGATCCTGCGGACCACGGACGACCAGCGAATTTGCGTTATCGACGGCGGGGAACAGCAGGTCATCACCCCCGGACCCGGCACGGCCATAGAGGTCGCCCCGGGACGCCTTTACACCCTGGTCGAGTCCTATCTGAGCGCGACCCAGGAGGCAGCCGGTATCAGCGGACTGCCCGCCGGGATCGAGCCGACCGCCATGGGCGCGGAACGCTTCGCGGTGGATCTACCCGAGGGCATCCGTCTCGACGTCAATCACCGGGAGCGGTTCATCACCCTCATCAATCCGGCCGGACCTATCGACATCATCGGCATCGGCCGCATCGAGGGCATCGGCGAAACCATCGCTGTCCGTCTGCTCTCCGGCGGAGCCAAAGGATTCCAGTGCGGCCAGTCCGACCACGGCGGGCTGATCGAGGCGGACGGAACCATCCATCTGGGACTCAAGAGCGGTCTAGATCTGGTGGTCCGGTTCCAGGGAGAAGCCATCGACGACGGCGCACCGGAAAATGGCTGCTCGGGACAGTGCGGCCTCGACTGCGAGGAGCGTACCTGATGAGCTACGACTTTCTCGGCAAGGGGCTGCGTTACCCGTTCCGGTTTCAGTCGGTATCCGGCGGCACCCAGGTCTCGACCGCCACCTCGCGGGAGCACGAGCATATCCGCGAAAGCATCCTGCAGATCCTCGGCACCCGGATCGGCGAACGGTTCATGAATCCGGAGTTCGGCTCCCGGCTGAAGGATCTGGTGTTCGAACAGAACGACGAGGTGCTCAAGGGCCTGCTGCGCCATTACGTGATCGACGCCATCAAGCGCTGGGAAAAGCGGGTGATCATCACGGAGGTGCGCTTCGACGACCGGCCGCTGAACATCGACGGCAACCTGCTGCTGGTACATATCGCCTACCGGGTGATCCAGAGCCAGGTGGACGGCAACCTGGTCTATCCCTTCTACAGAGAAGACCCGAACAATCCCGCGCCCAGCTATCCCCAGCCGGAACCACCGCCGGAACCCGAGCCGGAACCACCGCCGGTGCGCAGCGTGCACCTGTCGCCGGACGTGCGCTCACTGTTCAATCTGCTCTGGTTCGACGCGGCCGAAATGAGTCCAGATCCGGACGATTCCTTCATCTGGCCAGCCGGAGAATACGAGATCGCCTACATCGAGGGAGCCTTTCAGGACCGCAACGGCAAATGGATCGTCAGCGATCCGGGTGACAATCACGGCCATTACCTGGTCTTCGAGGGAGCGCCTGAAACGGAAGCGCCCCAGGCCGAGCATGCCCTCTATCTGGCTGCGAGCGGTCTGGGCTTCAACACCCAGAGCCAGGCGGAAGACAACGCCGCTGGCACCGTTCACCGGATCACCACGTCGGAGTCTGGTCGCATCGGCCTGTTCTATTTCGAGGGCAAGAAGGAATCCCACTACCTCAACAACACCTCCGGACAGCCCAATCCCGTCTGGCAACTGCGCGGCCCGCTCTGAGGCATCCCGCCTCCGACACATCCAGGCCCCTTCCGGTAAGTAACCGGCGTGGCGAGAGCATCAGGCGCTCTCGCATAACCGCCGAAAACCGGAGAGACCATGGGCCGCGCAAGCATCGGATACATCAACAAGGATTACGAATCGATCCGCCAGGAGCTGTTGGCGAAGATCCCGCAACTCACCGACCGCTGGACCGATTTCAACCACTCCGATCTCGGCGTCGTCCTGCTCGATCTGTTCTGCGGCGTGGGCGACATGCTGGCCTACTACCTGGACGCCCAGGCGGCGGAGGCCTTTCTGCCCACGGCCCGCCAGCGCCAGAACGTCATCAACCTCTGCAAACTCATCGGCTACCGGCTGGATTCGCCGGTGGCCTCCACCACCACGCTGCGTTTCCGGCTCTCCGCCCCGCTCGGCAAGGATCTGACCATTCCGGCGGGGACGGCCTGCCGCGCCTTGCTGAGTGACGGCGAGGCGGATTTCGAGACGGTCGAGGACGGCTTGATCCCGCGAGGCGTACTCTCGGTAGACATCCCGGGTCGGCAAGGCGTGCGCCGCACCGAGACCTTCACTTCGACGGGGCTGCCATTCCAGCGCATCCGCCTGACCGGCGACGTCATCGCCCAGGGCACCATCACCGTTACGGTGGGGGACGACGCCTGGAGCGAGGTCGATCACTTCCAGGACAGCCTGGCCGACAGCCGCCATTTAATGGCCGACCTGGACGCCCTCGACATCTCCACCCTGATTTTCGGCGACGGGCAAAGCGGCGCTGTACCCGCTCAGGGAAGCGCCATCGCCGTCAGCTATCTGCAGACCATCGGGGACCAGGGCAATCTCGGTCCGAACCGGATCACTCAACTGCTGAGCCCGATCTACCTTGACGGAGGCCAGGTCTCTCTGACCGTCACCAACCCGGTGCCCGCCACCGGTGGCGCTTCGCGGGAAGCACTCGAACACGCCCGCCGACAGGCACCGGCGGAGCTGCGCAGTCTCTGGAAGGCCGTCACCCTGGAGGATTACCAGGCCCTCGCCGAGGGCTACCCCGGCGTCGCCAAGGCCAAGGTGCTCGACACCAATGCCTGCCAGAACATCCGCTATTACAACGTTCAACTGGCCATCGCCCCCAACGGCGGCGGAATGCCCTCGGCGCTGCTCAAACGGGACCTCGCCGAGTTTCTCGAACGCCGCAAGGTCATCACGGTCGAGATCAACCTGTTCGACCCGATCTACCGGCCCGTTTCCATCGACGCTGAGGTCTACATCTGGCCCGGTGAACCGCTGGAAAACGTACGCAGCCGCATCGAAGCCGCGCTCACCGATTTCTTTTCTTTCGACCGGGTCTCCTTCGGGCAGACCATTCACTTCTCCGACCTGGTGGCCCTGATCGACGGCGTGCGCGGCGTCAGCCACATGCATCTCTACGCGCCCCAGCAGGACATCGAGCTGCGCCACGGCGAAATTCCGGTTCTCGGCAGAGTCAACCTCGATCTGCGGAGGGCCGGTTGATGTCGGATTGGTTCAAGGACAATCTGCTCGGCCTGCTGCCGCCGCTTTACGAGCACAACGACGGGGCCGTTGACCTGCGCACATTTCTGAGCCTTCCAGCCGGAACGCTGGACGAACTCAAGCAGGCCATCGACGACTTCCCGACCATCTTCGATGTGGATCATTGCGACGAGCGCTTTCTGCCGCTGCTGGCAAGGCTCGTCGGCCTCGAAGTGGACGGCACCTGTTCGCCAGACTGCCAGCGCCGCCGCGTGCGGGAGGCGGTCGAAATCTATCGCCGCAAGGGCACCATTCCTGCCATCGAACGCGACTTCGACGCGCTCGGTTGGCAGGGGGAACTCCAGGAAACCTTCCGCTCGGCGCTGCGTCTCAATGCCCGCTCCCGACTTAGCAGCGCCAAACTACCCGGGCTGGTGTTCAGCCTCGGCGTGTTTCGCGTGCTGTGTCTCAACCAGACGGAGGGGCTGCGCGACGCTCTGGTATTTCACCACCCGGCGGGCACGCGCTGTTTCTGGTTCCAGTTCCTCCTGGAATGGATCGAAGGCGGCGCAATGCTCGACTTCGGGCACGCCAACGCCGTGCGCCGGATCGTGCTGGCGTTTCTCGACGAGACCTTCGTCCTTGGCCGCTCCTCGCTCGGTTCCTGCCGTCACCTGACCAACAAGCAGAGGGCCTGGGAGCTGCTGCAGCTCACCAGTACCACGGAAATGGTCCCGGAAATCGACCGGGCCACCGTAAAAGTCTCCCGTTTTCACGGCCGCCAGAACCGGATGCGCCTGAACCACAAGGCCCTCAACGACTGGCGGCTTCCGTACACCCGCGTCGGCGAGGACCGGGTTTCCTTCTGCACGCCCATCTACACCGGCCGCGACTTCGAAGGGGATGTACTGGAAAGCGGCTTCGGGCTGGGCGAGAACCATCTCAACCGCAAGCCGCTGACCCATGGCGAGACCGCGCTGCGCTACTGCTTTCGGCAGAAGGACTTCTTTTTCGACACGCAGGCGGAACCGGTTGAACGAGCGGAAGCCAAGTACGACCTGCGCCTGCCGCTGGAATCCCGGCACCGCCTCTGCTTCCAGCTTGGCCGCTCCAGGCTCAACGCCGGTCTCGACCTCACCGCCAACCAGGGCGGCATCAGCAACCTGCTGCTCGCCTCCACCGCTGGCTGCGACGCGGACGTCACCCTGGCCGTCGACCGGATCGACCGATGGCGGCGGAGAGGGCCTATGTTCCGGCTCAACGCGAACACCCTGAACACCCGGTATCTGAGCAATGCGAATCTGACCGGCGAACGGGCCTCGCTTGAAGTCTACGTGGACACAGGTTCTCTCCAGCGCCATCGGGTCGAGACCATGAAGCTGGGCGCGAGCCCGCTCAACACCACCGGCCTGCGCCTCTCCGTGGATCGGACCCGCCCCATGCGCGTCAGCCGCATGCGCCTCAACCAGGCCGGATTCCGCTGGTCGCGGCCGTCTTACCGTTGGCTGTTCCGTCAGCAGGACCTGCACGCGCCGACGCAGGCCGGGTTCGAGGCCGCCACCAATAATTATCGCGCCACCCAGTGGCCCACCTGAAGGAGAACCCATGGCGATACATCTCTATCTTGACGAAGCGCTGACTCAGCAGATTTCCGAGGGGGATTTCAGCCGCCCCGAGGCCGAGAGCTACAACGGCACCGACGGCGACATCAAGGATCGGCAGCTCTACGTCGCCAACGAGCAGACGAGCCTCGCCTCGGCCATAGACGCGTCGCAGACCTCCATCGCCCTGGCCGAACCGCGCTTTGCCGACGGCGAACTCATCATCATCGACGGCGAGCAGATGCTCATCGAAAGCGGCGGCGGCACCGCCAATCTCACCGTGCAGCGGGGCGTGGCCAACACCGCTCCGGCCGCGCACGACGCCGGAACGACCGTCTATTCCGGCTACGACTACACCGGGCTGGTGCTCGATCCCATTGATGAGACCAGCACCGACGAATCGGTCTGGTACCGCCTGGCCCTGACCCAGGCCGGACTCGACACCGCCACCCAGGGCGCACCGCTCAATCTCGGAGACAAGGCCTTCCAGCAGACGCTGTCTTTCTGGCGGCGTTGCACCGTGCTCCCGGGCACTCCAGTGCAAAACAAACTCGACATCAAGCTGCGCCTGACCGGCACGGAAAACCCGATTCTCTGAGGCGCATAGATGGCTGGCATCACGATTGATATCGATATTTCCGCGAGGGTGACCCGGCCTTGGGCAAGTGACCTGGACACACGTCCGGTGCTCCTGGGCTCACTTCTTGTGGATACAGATACCGCCAACCGGGTTGTTCGCGCTTTTGAAGCTGACATGGATGCGGCGTGTCGTATCCACCAGTCCTTCGAAGTGCTGGCGCAGACTCAGGCTGTCGTCCTCGCCAAAGTCGCCAGGCTGCTCGCGACCGGCCAAGTCATCCACAACCGCCTGAACCGGAGCGCCGACCGGTGGCTCGTCATCCATGGCCGTCTGGGCGTCGATGCCGACGCGGCGGTGCGGGTGACGCGCCCCTGGCTGCGGAGTATCGACACCAGCGTTCGAACATCCGGCGCACACATCAGCCGATCCGACACCGTCCAGCGCATCGCGATCCCGGCCGGGCTGCTTGCCGACACGCGCCAGATCCTGTTCGCGGTGCTCATCGATCAAGACCACGAAATTCAGACCTAAAGGAGAACAGCAATGGCACTGGGACTCATCGTCAAAACCGGCCGGATACTGACGGCCAAACTCCTCCTCGGCCAGGCCGTGGACGGCATCACCCACTGCGCCATCGGCGACGGGGATGCCAGCTTCACCGACCCGCAGAATCCGCCCGCGCCGGACATCGGCCAGACCGGGCTCAGAAACGAACGCGCCCGCAAGCGCAACTACAAGCGGACCTTCCTCAAGGAGGACGCCGAAGGGGCGCTGCTAGTCAACGGCGTGCGCTATCTCGAAACCGGCGAGGAGACCAACACCATCGGCGTCTTCTTTCGCTTCGACGAGGCCGAGGCCAACGGCATCACCATCCGCGAATACGGCGTCTTCGGCGGCGACGTGCAGTACACGGCCAGCGTCACCGGGGATCTCGCCATGAGCGGCGTGTTCCATCAGGACACCAACCCGACCGGCGAGGTGCTGCACCCGGGCTACCTGTACGAGGTGAAGAACATTCCCGACTTCAACAAGATTTCCGACACCCGCGTGGAGCTGGTCGGGATCATCAAGATCTAACTGGAGGATTCAAACATGAGCATCTCACGCGAGACATTCGACCCGACCAAGAATTACAAGCGCATCCGTTACCATCAGGATCGCGACCTGCTGGATTCCGAACTCAACGAACAACAGGACATCATCAACCTGGAGCGGCGCAAGATCGCCGACATCCTGTTCAAGGAAGGCTCCATCATCATGGGCCTGGAGGTCAGCGCGGCCGCCAACGTCCTGACCCTGGCCCCGGGCGTGGTCTACATCGACGGCCATCTGGAACAGGTGAGCGGCGCGACCCTGACCTATGACCCGGCCACCACCAGCGGGGCCGATTACGTTTACGTGGAGCTGCTGAAGTACAACTACGGCTACACCCAGGACCCGGCCCTGATCAATCCGGCCACCGGCGAGCCCACCGCCGAGCGGGAAAAATGGGTTCTCTCCCTCAAGGCGACGGACACCAGCGGCCAGACGCTGCCCAACAACGTGGCCGAGCGCCGGGTGATCCCGATCTACAAGTTCGACCGCGAGAGCGGCGACGTCACGCCCACGGTGCAGGAGAAGTCCAACCTCTACCTGCGGGATCTGCTGGGCACGCTGCCGGGCAGCCGGATCACCGTCTCCTCGATCACCGAGGACCAGCTCTCCTTCGCCGCCGCCGAGGGTCTCAACTCACTGATTCAGAACCTGGCCGAGCGCACCTTCGACCAAGCCGGAAGCTATCTGGTGCGGGGCTTCGACACCTTCATCGGCGGCGTCGACGACGACAGCGTGGAGGCGATCACCAACGCCGGACGCGCCTACATCCAGGGCTTCCGGCATCAGCGCGATCTGCCCACCTCGACCCTGGTGCCCAAATCCATCGCCACCAAGTCGGTGCGCGGCGAGCAGAAGACCTTCGATATCAACAAGCGCCGCTATCCGGTCAACTCCACGCCGCTCAAGGAGACGACCCAGGTGGAGGCCATCGTCGAGATCACCCGCAACGTCACTCGCGGCTCGGTGGGCGGCGGCGAAGACCTGCTCGACCCCAATCCCGTCGTGGACATCCTCGAGGTCAGCCAGGGAGCGACCATTTTCCAGGAGGGCGTGGACTGGCAGCAGTCGGGCAACCATGTCGACTGGCTCGGCTCCGGCAACGAACCGGCCATCGGCACCACCTACACGGTGCGCTGGACCTACACCAAGCAGATGGTCAAGGGCACCGACTATGTGGACAGCGGTTGGTTCGGGCAGGCCAACCATCCGGCGGCCGGAAACTATTTCTATCTGGTCACCGCCTACAACGCCACCGGCGAGACGGCCTTCAACGCCGCTGCGGTCGTTGCCCGGGCCACCACCGCCGGTGAGATGAACAAGCTCTCCTGGCTGCCGGTCAGCGGCGCGACAGGCTATCGCGTCTACCGGGCCGCCACCAACGGCGCACGCACCGACTACAAGCGACTGATGGAACTGGGCAGCGAGGCGCTCTCCTACGTCGACGACGGTGTCGAGGAGATCGGCACCGCTTCGCCTCTGGCCACCAACACGGCCGGACTCACCATGTCGGCGGTCCAGCTCGAGCTGGGCAACCTCAACGTGATCAACTTCGGGCGCGGCAGCCTCGGCGACCAGCCGGTGAACGGTTCCAACTGCAGCCTGGACTACGACTATTACCTTGGCCGCCGCGACATTGTTTATGCCACCACCACCGAGATCAAGCGGCTGGAAGGGGCTCCGGCCGATTTCCCCAAGCTGCCCATCGTGCCGGAAAACGCCCTGGGGCTGTGCAGCATCGACTGCCCGCCCAACTCCACCGACATGGAGATCCGCAACTTCGGCCTGACCCGCATCACCATGGACCAGATTCACGACATCATCCAGGACGTCGAGGACCTGAAGTACAACGACGCCCAGTACCAGATGAACAACGAACTGCAGAACCGGGACGCCCAGACCAAGAAAGGCATCTACTCGGACGACTTCTCGAACACCGCCCAGTCGGACATCTACCACGCCGAATGGGACGCCAGGGTCAACGAAATCGCCCGCTTCGTCGCGCCGGACCGCATTCCACACTCCACCGTTCTCTCGGTCGATCAGGCGGGCAGCAACGCGAGTTTCTTCGGCAGCCTGGCGCTGTTGCCGGGCAACGAGACCGTGCTGGTGGAGCAGAACGACTGGTCCGAGGAGCGCAACATCAACCCCTACGCGGTATTCGACAAGCCACCGGCCATGCTGCAGATCACGCCCAACCTCGGGCGGCGCGGCCAGACCGGCATCGCCGTCACCGGTATCAACTTCACCTCGAGCAAGTCCGGCATCGTGCTGCGCTGCGACGGCCAAGTGATGGCCAGCAACCTGATCAGCGACGAGGCCGGTCGGGTCAGCGCCTCCTTCACCATTCCGACCAACGCCCGCAACGGCAACCGCATCGTGGAGATGGCCGACGGCGTCTACTCGGCACGGGCCAGCTTGCAGATCAACGATCCGCTGGTCATCACCCGCATCGAGCGCATCATCGAAAACCGCATCATCCGCGTGCCCGTGGTGCAGGTGGTCTGGCGCACCCAGACCATCTTCGTGCCCCGCGATCCGCTGGCCCAGACTTTCAGCTTCACCCAAAACCAGGTGATCTCCAGCATCGGACTGCAGTTCACCGCCAGGGACCCGAGCATCCCGGTCACGGTGCAAATTCGCGGCGTCACCACCGGTCTGCCCAACGGCGTGGTGTTCGCCGAAAAGGTGCTGGCCCCGAACGAGATCAGCCTGAGTGGCGAGACCCGCATTCGCTTCGACGACCCGTTCTACGCCGAGGCCAACACCAGCTATGCCGTGGTGCTGCTGACCAACAGCACCAATTACAAGGTCCGCACCGCCACCCTCGGCAAGATGGGCCGCTGGGGCATCATCACCCGGCAGACCTACATGGAGGGCGTGCTGCTGGAGAGCTCCAACGCCGAAACCTGGACGCCGCTCAACGGCTCCGACCTGGCGATGAAGATCTACGGCTACAACTTTCAATCCGAGGGCATGATCCGCTTCCAGCCGATCACCGGCGTGCAGTTCTCCGATATCAACCTCGACGAATACTCGGCCATCCCCCAGGGCACCGGCTTCGACTGGGAATACTCCACCGACGGCGGCGTGACCTGGGACGCCATGGTTCCCGCAGAGGAGGAGCGGCTGCCCAACCTCGCCACCCGGGTCCAGATCCGCGTGCGCCTGAGCAGCTCGCTTTCCAACGACACCCCGGCCATCAACTTCCGCGACGTCAACCTGGTGGGCTACCTCAACAAAACCACCGGGGCCTATCTGACCCGTGAGAACGAGCTGACCCAGGGGGTGGAATCGACCAAGGCCTATGTGCAGATGCAAATCCCCAGCGGCACCACCCTGCAATGGTTCGCCAGCAACGACGGCGGCCTGACCTGGGAGGCGATGACCATCCAGGAGACCCGGCCCATCGACGAGAACTGGACCGAGTACACCCTGGTGCGAACCTTCACCGACAACACCGGCAACAAGGTCCGCTACAAGGCCGAGATGACCGGCACGCCGCTGATCTACCCGCGCATCCATTCGCTGGGCGCGACCCTGAGCTAAGGAGGCACGGCCATGATCGTTCGACGCAAAGGCGGCCTGACCGAGTTCATCCCCACGCCGCAGGAGAAGCGCGACGGCCTGATCCGCGACCACGCCCTGGGACTACTGGAGAATCTGCACCAGCGCCTGGCGCGGCTGGAACGGGCATCAAAGCTCCCGACCGACGAAGCGGAGGCCTTCACGGCGCTGCTGGCGCGGATGCGGGCCGATGAGTCGCGCAACCTCGAGCTGCACGCCAGCCTGATCACCTCCGATACCGCCTCCGGCTGACCGGATCACTGCCACCGCCAACCCAGAAACCCCGGATACGGCCAGCCCGTTCCGGGGTTTCTGCCGCCTGTGCGCCGCCCAATCCGGCCAATCTCGCAAGTCATTGAAAATAAACGTGTTAAATGTCGTCTTCGGCTGTTCTTCTACTTGATTTGTGTCCGGAAAGAAGCATTCATTCATGGTGTAAGCGGAGGCTGAAAAGCCTTGCCAGACACCGACTTATAAGCGCCACGAACGACGGAGGCACGCATGAACCTGAAAGAGATCCACTACGGGATCGAGATCGAGACCGTAAAACGCACCCAGGAGCAGATCGCCTGGGCCATCCACTCGGTGGTGGGCGGCACGGTCCGCCATGTCGGCATCCCCAGCAGCTATGACCCCTGGGAGGTCGAGGACCTGCGCGGCCGCGTCTGGAAGGTGGTGGGGGACGCCTCCCTGACCAGCGTCCCGGCCCATCTACGGGCCGAGGTGGTCAGCCCGGTGCTCGGCTATGACGATATCCCGCAACTGCAGGAGGTGGTTCGGGCCATCCGCCGCGCCGGAGGCAAGATCAACAGCCAGTGCGGCATCCACATTCATATCGACGCCGCGCCCTTCGACGGCAGGCACCTGGGTAACCTGGCCAAGATCATCTACAAGCAGGAGCCGCTGATCCTCCACGCCCTCGGCATCAGCCGCGACCGGCTCAACCGCTACACCCGGCCGGTCAGCGACGAGCTGATCCAGCGTATCGAACAGCATCGCCCCCGCACCAAGGACCAGCTCAACCGCATCTGGTACGGCTACCACAACCGCCAGCCCCAGCACTACGACAACAGCCGCTACCACGGGGTTAACCTGCACAACGTCTGGTACCGGGGCACGGTGGAGTTCCGCTGGTTCGAGGCGACCCTTCACGCGGGGCGGATCAAGGCTTACCTGCAATTCTGCCTCGCCGTCGCAGCCAAGGCGCTCAACGGTCGGGCGGCCTCCAGCCGCAAGCGGGACTTCGATCCCCAGAGCGCCAAGTACGACTTCCGGGTATTCCTGCTCCACCTCGGTCTGATCGGCGACGAGTTCAAGACCGCCCGCAAGCATCTGATGGCCAACATGCCCGGCGACGCAGCCTTCAAGAACGGACGGCCCAAACCGGAGGACGTCCTTCCGGATGAAACCGAAACCACCACTCTCACCAACGAGGCCGGGCAAGTTCCCGGCCTCACTGTTTAAGGAGGTGCCCCATGAAGATTCTGATCCGCTCCACCACGCTGGACGGCGATCCGATCCCTGGCAGCGGGGAAACCCTGCAAGCCGCCGACTGCCTTGAAGTTGTCGAGCTGATGCGCGGCCAGACACCGTTTACCGCCAGCCGAGCGCCCCGGGACTACATGACCGAGGTGCTCTCAGGCATCGAAGGCGGACCGACCCAGCCATTGCCGGAGGACACCGCCGCTGCGGCCGCCGAGTTTCTCACCCGTCTGGCGCGGCACGGCCTGATCGAATTCCTCCCCGACGACAAGGCCAGCGATCCCTGGCCGGAACGCTTCCTCGAAGCCCTGGAGACGGTGCGGCTCTCCGGGCGCACCAACATGCTCGATCACCCCGAGGTGACCCGGCTGACCGCCGAGATGGGCTACCCGGAGGTGGCCGTGTGGCTGGCGGACCACCGGCGTGAATACGCGGCCTTCGTTCTCGAGGGGACGAGACCGCTCGGCAAGAACTTCGGCGGCAAGGAGGACCCGGCTCCATGTGCGGACAAGTAGGCATCATCTTCGGCCGCAAGCGCAGACGGCCCGACGAGCGGGATACCCTGCGCGAGCTCTTCATCCGCATGCTGCTGCACAGCGAGGAGCGCGGCCCGCACGCCTCCGGTCTCGCCTGGCTCAAGACCGACGGCAGCCACCGCATCTTCAAGCGGCCGATGCGGGCGCACGAGCTGGTCTACGAGAAACCGTTCCAGGAGCTGCTCGGGCAGGTCGACAACGAGACCACCATCCTCATGGGGCATACCCGCTGGCGCACCCGGGGCAACGAGTTCAACAACCGCAACAACCATCCCATCCGGGCCGGGATAGTCATCGGCACCCACAACGGCACCATCTACAACGCCGATTATCTGTTCCGCCGCCTCGGGCTGCCGCGCTACGCCGAGGTGGACAGCGAACTGATTTTCCGCCTGGCCGACCGCTTCGCGTCCGAAGGCTCCATCGACCAGGAGGGGCTGAAGAAGGCGCTTGCCCTCTGTCGCGGCCAGATGAGCGCCGTGCTGGCCTCACGGCTCGACCCCGGCACCATCACCGTGCTCAAGGGTAACAAGCCGCTCTGCCTGCGCATCCACCGCCAGCATCGGGTGGTGCTCTACGCCTCAGACGACGCCTTTATCGACTTTGCCGTGGACAACGAGAAGGGCTGGCGCGAACTGGAGGTGCCTCCCATGACCATGCTCACCATCCGCCACGCGGATGTGCGGGCCATCGATAACAGCGAATTCCGCTTCATCCCCCAGGAACGCAAAGGGACATTGCCCGAAGGAGTGAATGCATGAACATTGGAGACACCGCGAAGCTGACAAATCCGCAGGACATCGAATTTGGACGCACTGAAAGTGCGCCCGCAGGGCGAGGGCCAGGGACGGCCCGAGTCAGCACAAACCCGGAAGACAGCCCCGAGACCATCCTCCGGCTCTTCGTCTACGGCACCCTGAAGCGGGGCTACTGGAACCATCAACGCTTCTGCGCCCAGGCCCGCAGCATCGAACCGGCCGTGGTCTGGGGCAGGCTCTACCATCTCAACGCCGGGTTCCCGGCCCTGGAAGTGCCGGAAGGGCTGATCCTGTCCCGGGGCACCGCCGATCCGTTGGCCGACGCCCGCAGACAACAGGAGATCGGCACGCCACGCTTCGGCCGCCCTACCGGTGACTGGGATCTGATCCATGGGGAATTGGTGACCTTCACCGACCCGCAACGCGACATGCCGCCCGTCGACCGGCTCGAAGGCTTCCGGCCGGGCGGGCATAGCATGTACCTGCGGGTGTTGGTGGCGGTGCTGTGCGGGCACACCTCGATTCCTGCCTGGACCTACTGGATGCCGTGCCCGCCTTACGCGGAAAGAGTCGCTAGCGGCCAGTGGTCCTCTGGGCATTCGTGGATTTGGAGGCCAGGTCATGGATTGCAGTAATCACAACGCCTGGGATCGGCGAACCGTAGCTCGGTGCGCTCGCGGGTCAAGCGATGCGAGCATTTGACGCAACCGTGCACCTCGGCTCGGGTCTCGCGGGTGGGCGCGCCGCAATCGGCGCAGGGTAGGCCGCCCACGCGCTCGACGAGCCAGAAGCCCGGCGCGCCGCAGGCCGGGCATGGCGACAGCAGTTTCTTCACCAGATCCTCGGCCGCGAGGCGGATCATTTCCATGCGCGTGGGATTGGCATGCGCGCGTGCATCCACCTCAAGAAACACGTGACCGGTTGCCGACTGCCGTGCCATGCAGGAGTAGGCTGTCTTGAGCGACGTCCAATCAGCAATTCCCTTGCGGATACGCGGATCGTCTTCGCCTTGCGGCCTGAGCACGAGATTGTGATTGGGGAAATCGACGGCGCGTGCAAATGTTTCCACTGCGGCCCAATCTTCCGCCAAACAGTGATCGCTTATCGCTTTGCCCTGCGCCACTCCGACGACCTCAAAACCGAATTGGTCGTTGACGTAAATCACACACTCAACGTTCCATGGAAACATCCCTATGAATGGGTCGACTCCAAATCTGCCCTCACTAGCAAGCCCATGTAGCAGGCCTGACAGCTCCATGCCGATGCGGGCCTTTTTGCGGGCTGCATCTAACTGTGAGCCGTAACGTGGTATATCACGAGTGAACGTGCCGAGATGATCGGTGTCAAAAGTATCGATCAATATAATCTGCCAGCCCATTTTTAGTTCAAGCACCGGAGTAATCACCCGCTCCTTGCCATGTTTTGTAAGCAAAGCTGCACGTTGAATTTCGCCTGAATACATACAACCTCCTATTACGATCTCCCCGCAAATAATCCAACTCAGCAAAAACAGATAGGGATATACCTTGTGTCCAGGATGCTCCTTGCTGGTGCCAGGCTTCCGGTACAGCGCAGCAATCCCCATGCGAGCCATCCACGAGCCGACATGCTTACGCCCAACAGCGACACCTGAGCGATTCAGTTGATCCCGAAGCATCCGGGCACCCATAAACGGATGCTCAAGATGCAGCTCGTCAATGCGGCGCATGAGCTCCAAGTCGGCGGCGCTCACCGGCCGAGGCTGATAGTACACGCTACCGCGACTTATCCCGACCAGTTCGGCCTGCCGCTTGATTGAAACCTCGTGCTCGCGGTCGATCATCGCTTTGCGCTCAGCAAATGTACCGCTTTTAGGCGGGTGGGGCCATCCCATCATTGATTGTAAAACGGCATCGAAAAGTGACCGGCCATCGGCGTCCAATTCTGGACCCCTCCGGGCGTGTCACCGACGTCTGCTTGTAGTGCCTTGACAGCAGATGGAAGAGCAGTTGCCCACTGAATCGGGAAACAGCAGATCAAGTGATGCCTGCGTCACTGGCGCGTTGGATGGCGCTCGACGCCTTGCTCTTTCCCCGATCCCTGCTGCCTGTCGAAGCCGAGAAGGGCAAAACGCTCCCCGACTGGGTAGCACGTCCGCCATGCACAGACCCGCAAGGGCGTGACGTTGCGGATCCTCCGGCTCGAATACCATCAGGAGCACCCCGACGGGTACAGCTCTCGTGGTTCTGTCAGCTCTATCGAGCCGGGGCTGGCGGTAAACGGTCGTCACACGTGTCGAGCACAAGGCAGGCGAGAAGACCTTTGTGGACTTCGCTGGCCCGACCATGGAGATTATCGATCCCCTAACCGGAATCGTCAGCAAAACCCAAGTCTTTGTCGTTGCCGTCGGTGCGTCTCAGCTACTCGTTCACCCATGCCGCTCCGTGGCAGGACATCGCCTCATGGCTGTCATGCCACGTCAGGGCCAAGTGAACACATGATTTATTTCCGTATATTGAGCTATTTCGTGTTTGCCGCCTTATGGATTCTCTATGTAGCGGCCCTTGCAGCCATCAACTCGGCAGCTTCTTCAGTTATAAATTCTTCAAAGGCATAATGGTCCTTTTGGGCTTTCCAAGCGATACTGATGGTCTCGGAAGGATTGAATTTCAAATTTGTCGGACAGGGGGTATATATTTGCACATAGGTCGGCCCAAGCTTTCTTGCGATTAGGATGGCTTTGACAACCGACTGGCCGATTCGTTTAGGGTCGGCGACGGTCACTTTCGAACCGTAGACGCAACCTGATGTCCGAGCCAATTCAAAAACAGGGACCTTGGGGAAGTTTTTTCCCTTGGGAGCCATGGACAGCACTCGCCCTTGGGACGACATGCCACTTTCTTGTCCGCCGGTATTGCCGTAAACTTCATTGTCGAGCATAATGGTGGTTATGTTTTCGCCTCGAAACCAGGAGTGCAGGGTCAAGTCCAGGCCGATATCGGCAATGCCGCCGTCACCAACCATTACCACTACGTCTTTGATCTGTTCCGGGTAGCGAATCTTGAGCATTCTTTTCAGCCCCGAGGCGACAGCGTTTTGATTGCCAAAGGCGGATGTTGCGTAATTCAGCGACGTTTGTGACAAGGCAAAGAAAGAGCAACCCGGAGTTCCGACAATCAACGTATCCTCGGGAGCCGGAAGCGCCGCCAAAACAAGACGCACTCCGAGAGAAACGCCGCATCCGGCACAGTGTGGGTGCTCTTCGGTAATCTCCTTGAATGTTCCCAGGTTCTGGATTCCCAAAGATTTACCGTGGGGGCCTTCAGTAACCAAATCCTGGTAATCTTTGGGCAGAATGTCTGCCAGAGCCGATACGGGAGTGATGATTTTTTTCGACACGGTTCAATTTCCTCCCCGGAGGTATCCGGCCTTTATGGCCTTTTTAACTTCATCAACAATCAGCCCAGGAGGCATGCTCATTCCGCCAAAAACCCGAGGCGCACCTATGACGCGCCGGTTGCGGTCGAGGGTCGCCTTGACTTCGCGTGCCAGCCAGCCCCCAGCGTTGAATTCAGGCACAACGATGATCTTAGTCTTTTCGAGAAACATTTGTAATTCCTCTTCGGGAAAAGGGCGAATCGCTTTGATTTTGATCAGCCCAGCATCAATCCCTTCACTCCGCAGCAGACGCAACGCTTCGCGGGACTGGGAGGCAGCGGTGCCGGAGGCGATGAGCATTATTTCTGCGTTCACGTTTTCGGTCTCCAACAGCCCGCCCATGAAGCGTTCAATGTGCCTGCGGGCACGCTCCGCAGCGGCCAGCACCTCCTGATGCCAGCTGGCATTGGCCGAACCGCTGATAAAGTTACTTTTGATGAGCAATGGGTCGCGAGTGATGCGCATCGGAGGGGTTTCCATATCGAACGCAGGCACCGGCGCAAGGCCTGCGTCATAGGGAGGAAGGGTGGTGTTAGGTGGCGGAAGCAACACTTCTTCCCTGGAGTGCGTGACAAAAAAACCGTCCACGAAAATACCCGCAGGTAGGTGTACCTCGGGCTGTTCCGCCACCAGGTAGGCCTGAAGGATCATATCATAAAAATCCTGGCTATTCTCGGCGTGAAACATCAACATACCGGTATCCAGCAACATCCCCATCTCGATATTTTCAGGTTGAATCGAGGGAGGGAGAGAGACGCCACGACACATAAAAGCACAGACGATGGGCTGCCTGGAACCGGCCCAAACCGGAAACATTTCCATCGCCCGCAGTGTGCCAGGTCCACTGGTGGCGGTGAACACTCGACCTCCTCCAAGTGCGGCGCCATGAATAGCCGCCATAACAGCGAACTCGTTTTCACCTCTGTAGAATTCTTTAACATAACCCTGGGCGTAAAGATCTCCCACTAGCTGCATACTTTCCGACTGCGGCGTAATTGGATAGGCGATCGCCATGTCGATCGACGCCCGCTTCACCGCCTCGGCTACGGCTTCGCTGCCGGTGATAAAGGATTTTGTGCGAGGACCGTACAACAGCTTCGCAATCGGATCGTCATCTTTCTTTTTGCATGCACACAAAATAAACCTCCTGACATGGTCATGGTCTTGCCCATCTACACCAACGGCCCCACATCTGAAGCCAGGGCGCTACGCATCCACTGCTCGCGATGCTCGGTCGCAGCGGCCTTGCTCGGCTGCTTCCAGATCTGGCGCAGTTCCTCTTTGAGGTCGTAGGCTTTGGCCAGCGGCTCATTAGCCGCCAGCGCCTCTTGCAATCGCTCGTGCTCCTGCCGCTAGGGATTGAGGCTTTCCGGATTATTCAGCAGCTGCCTTTGAGCACGCTCTTACCCGTCGTGTCCTGCAGCTCGCGGTGGTGCTTGCGCAGCACCTCCGTGAGCGTGTCGTTCATCAGCTTCGCCACATGGAAATAGTCAAGGACCACTGCTACGCCGGTCTGATGTTCGACCACGGGCCCGATATAGACTGCGCTCATATCCGTCGCCACCACCCGTATCCTGGCCCGAGAGCGTTTCAGTCGTTCTCAGAGCGGTTTTAGAGTCAGCTCCTCGGCCGTCGCCCACGAAGACAACCTTGCCGCTGCGCAGATTTATCGCCAGGGTCAGGTGCTTGTGACCTTTGTGGACACTGATCTCGTCAATGGCGAAGTACTCAAGACCGGTCAAGCTCGGCGATGACGATGCTGGACGTTGCCACGCTGTTGGGCGGCGGCTGGGATGTGACGGCATCTGCACAGGCATTTCGGCAAGCCGAGGTCCGCGCCAGGACAAAGCGTGCGAACGCCTTGGCGTGCCGTCGCCGTGGCTCGGCAATACGCAACTCGGTCCGACGGACAAGTCCACGTGACGCACACCCAATCCGTGGCACCTCGACGACCAGCCAAGCAGGCTTGAAGCCAACGGGCACCTTACGCAGCCATCGCTTTGACACGCCACGATGGAGGACATCGCGGCTTCGGCAGTGGGCTGCGGATCAACTTACTTTTGGGTCGCACATGCAGGAGAACGCTTCCCCCTACGAATTCCTGCCGACCGTAGTCATAGCCAGACAGCCCGAACGCATGGTAAAAGAAGTTAGTGGACATGGCGGTTCATCCTCTTGGTTTTCATTGGCGTGAAAACTCAATGAACCCCATGTCCTTTCTTTTTGTCAAAAGTACGATCCAGCCAGAGGAACCACAATAATACTAAGGAACTCGACCTGGCTAGGTGACTTCAAGGGCCTCCTTCTGGCAAACAGTAACGCAAAGACCGCAGCCCTTGCAGCGACTCTCTTTAACTACTACTAGCTTCTGCTCAGGCAGGAATGCGATGACGTTGGGTTCTGGACAGGCTGTAATGCAAAGTTTGCACCCTATACATCTGTCATTGTCAACTCTGGCTGAAAAATACATCTTAATTCCTCCTTTTATTATTTTAATAAAGAGAATTCAGACAGTGCGGCCCCGGCGGCAGTGATTAACTCATTATTTTTCTCTATCATCTGACTGATCTTGGCGAATTTGCTCTTAACTGCGTCGTCGAGGACTGCTGTGGTACCGGAAGCGACAAATTTTCCGCCCCCAAAACGCTCTTGAATGGCGACCTGTAGCGCCTCCATTGTGGTCAGCTTCCGTATCCCATAGAGAGCACCGAGCATGGCGATGTTGGTTGACAGTTCAGATCCGGCAATTTGTTTGGCAATTGTCGTCGCCGGCACATAGTAAATCTTTGCGTTAAGCTTTGCCAGGCGTTCGAGATCCTCGTCAGCGATGGCAAGAGGCAAATCGGCGTTGATCAGGATCGAACCGTCTTCTTGGATCCCATCGAAAAAAGGCATGGTGTAGCATTTACCCAGAGTTATGACGTGGGAATGGAAGATCATAATGATGTTAGGATATAAAATCTCTCCTTTTTCAAAAATTTTCTCTGAAGAGATGCGGACATAACTTTCCGCAGGCGCCAGCCGCTTTTCTGCGCCAAAAAAAGGATTTACTGCACTTTCCAGGCCGTCCTTATTAGCAGCACTTCCCAGAATGTGAGCTGCTGTCACCACGCCCTGCCCTCCGAGGCCAGACATACGGATAAAAGTTTTTTCTATCGAATTCATGATTTTTCCTCGATGGTGTCCAGAAACGCTTGGGCTTGCTGCGATATTAACTCCGTAGTCTTGTACAATCCCTCCCTCTCCCGCCACTTGATATACGAAATGGTTTCCTTGGAATTAATCTTGTAATTTGTGGGGCAGGGGCTGTAGATTTGCACATAGGTCGGTCCGGTGTCTCGCGCGACCAAAATTGCCCGTCTAACCGCCTTTGAAAGTTGTTTAGGTTTTGCAGGCGAAACCGAAGCCACATATGCACAGCCCGAGGCCTGGGCAATTTCAGGAAGTGACAGTTTCGGAAAATTTTTCCCTTTGGGAGCCATGTTTAGTACAGCCCCTTGCACGGACATGCCGCTTTCCTGGCCGCCCGTGTTGGCGTAGGCTTCGTTGTCCAGCATGATGGTGGTGAGATTCTCGCGACGCAGCCAGGACTGCATGACCATGTCCAGGCCTATGTCGGCGATGGCGCCGTCTCCGGCAATAACCACCACATCCTTTACTTTGTCCGGAAATCTCAGCCTCAGCGCTCGCTTCAAACCAGTGGCCACGGCATTCTGGTTGCCGAAAAGGGAATGAATATTATGAAGCGCGACCTGCGGGAATGCAAGCGCGCTGCAACCAGTAGAGCCGACCACAACTGTGTCTTCTGGCGCGGGCAGCGATGCCAGGGTCAGCCTTAGTGCAAGGGCTAAGCCGCATCCAGCGCAAAGGGGATGCTCTTCCAACAACTCTTTAAAAGAACCAAGATCCTTGATGGCGTAACCTTGCCCGTACGGACCATTATCAACTAGCTCCCGGTATTCCGAAGGCATGATGTCATCGAATCCAGGCGATATTCTCAGCATTCCGGTCTTCATCGAGTACTCCTTCTTATTTCTTCGAGAATCAGCTCCGGCGGCATGGTCATTCCACCAAAGACCCTAGGTCCTTGAACCACCTTGCGGGGCTCATTGATGACGTTACATAACTCCCTGGCAAGCCACCCCGTCCGATTAAATTCCGGCACAACGACAGCTTGGGCCCGAGAAGTCAGTGCCCGGAGTTCCTCGCGCGGAAAGGGCCGGATGCTTTTGATCTTGATTAGGCCGACATGAATTCCTTCATCTCGGGCGACACGAATGGCCTCACGGCTCTGACTGACGGCGGTACCGGAGGCCACGACGAGAATGTCGGCATCCTCGTGTTCAGTCTCAATCAGGCCGCCTAGGTAGTGAAGCAGATACTTGCGTGAACGTTCCATTGCCGCGTCAACTTCTTGCTGCCATGAAGCATGGGCGGCATAACTGATGAAATTGCTCTTCATGACAAAAGGATCTCGCATCTGCCGTATCGGAACATTTTCCATGTCCATTACTGGAACTGGAGAATCGTAAGGATTGTATGTGGGAAGCTTGCAGTCTTCGGGGAAAAGGTTCACGTTTGTTCGGGTGTGGGTCACGAAAAAGCCGTCAACGAATACTCCCACCGGAATATGCACATCGGTTTTTTCCGCGACCATGAACGCCATCAGAATCATATCGTGCAAATCTTGAGAGCCTTCCGCATGTAGCATGATCATGCCGGTCTCCAGCAGAAAAGCCATTTCAATGTTGTCCGGCTGAATAGTCAGCGGCGAATTGATTCCCCGAGTCATAAAGGCGCAGACAATTGGCAAGCGGGCGCCGGACCAAGTGGGAAACATTTCAAAGGCCCGCATTGTGCCGGGACCTCCGGTGGCGGTGAAGACCCTTGCGCCGCCCATGGAGGCTCCAGCCACCGCCGACATGACGGCAAATTCATTCTCCCCTCGATAATATTCTTTCACATAACCTTCGGCATAGAGATCGCCGACAAGATGCATGCTTTCAGACTGAGGGGTAATTGGATAGGCGATGGCCATATCCAAATTGGCGCGCTTTATGGCCTCTCGCACAGCCTCGCTGCCAGTGATGTACTCGCTGGTTCGCAGCGCTTCAAAAAACAGGAAATCAGGATCAACTATTTTTTGTTCAATCATTTGCTCGTCCTGCCTTCAGTTCGTTCACCAATTCTCTCAAGCGCTGCAGTTCGCAGATCCCGCTATCCCGCAGAGAAATCATCGCATCTTCATGGCCCGCTTCCGCGCACAGGGCGACCGTGTAGCAGTCGGTACCGCCACGGATGATTTTCAGCGCCACATTCGCGTAGTGACAGTGGACGCCAATAAAAAGACAGACGTCGATCTTATTGTGCCAGATGGTCAGGTTTGGGTGGTTCGGATTGACCTCGATGGCTGGATTGATCATCGGGTACTTCGGCCGGTAATCAGGCATCGGAATGATTTTGGCGCCTACCACCTCTGCCAGGCTTTTAAGGGCTATCGCCTTCTCCGCCACTCCTGGCTTCCAGTCCCAAAGAATCAGGGGACCTGGAAAAAAGACCGGATTTTTAGCCGAAACCAACTTTTGTGCAATTGCTGACATGGCGGCATCGACGTCAACCAACGCCCCTTCCATAATTGCCTGACCGGTGTCGGGAAGCGTCACTCCCCTCGTTGCGGCCGCTGGTGGTAAATACCCCTCCGGTCCAACAACCACTTTGTACGTTGCTGTTTTCATGCAAATCCTCCCGTGTTAGCGTTGTTTGTCAACCCTGAAATTAGAGCAATATGCCAAAAATTAATTGAAATTTAATCGAAAATATCTTGTATTTCAAACAACCAGTAATGCAGCAAAAAATGCATTGTTGTCGAAATCACTCCGAGATTAGCACCGAGGGACACTACACAAATCTGATCGATCAACCCCACTTATTTTTTGACTGGGTTGATAGAAAATTTGCCGGGCGCAGAACAGTAACATCCACCATAATAATGGTCATGGCGTAGTTGTCGTAGTATTGCTCCTGAAGAAAAACGGCTATGGTTTCAGCCGCTTCGTCATCACAGATGATCTCCACGCGGATGTTGCTGTTTGCCTCCCAACGGGCATTTCGAGCACCCCGAGTCCCTTTGCCTCGGGCTTCAGAAATCGTGTAGCCCGATGCTCCAAGTCGCTCGATATCGCGGATGATGGTGTTTTCCAACGCGGCTTCAGTAAAGATGGTCAACAGTTTGCGCGAACGGGATGTCATCTTATCCTCCCAGCAGATTGTGAGCTTGTATGGCCAGCAGGTGGTAGATCGGTATGCCGAACAGGACGTTGAAGGGGAAGGTTACCCCCAGTGAAGCTGCCAGAGACAGGGTGGGATTGGCTTCGGGGACAGATATCCGCATGGCTGCCGGCACGGCGATGTAGGAGGCGCTAGCGCCAAGGATGGCCAGCATGGTCGTGCCGCCCACCGACAGCCCGAGCAGATAGCCCAGCAAAGTGCCCACTACCCCCGAAAACAACGGCATGACCACGCCGAAACCGAGCAGAAACAGCCCATACCGCCGAAGACTGCCAAACTGGACGGCTGTCAGAAGCCCCATTTCAAGTAGAAATAATGCCAGTACCCCTTTGAAAAGATCAAAAAACAGCGGCCTGATCGGAGCCGTGCCTTCAGGGCCAGCAAGCCAGCCAATCAGCACGCCACCAAGCAGCAGAACGACCCCTTTTCCTAAAAAAACCTCATGGGCGACCTTCCCCCATTGGGTTTGCCGGTCAACGCCGCGGGCCAGTATGATGCCGACGAGGATGGCGGGGACTTCGAGCACCACCAGCAGCAGCGGCATGTGCGCTTCAAACTCGACGTGACGGCTACCCAGATACGCGATCGCCACGGCATAGGTGCCGACACTCACAGAACCATAGTGGGCGGCTATCGACGCGGAATCGGCCCGTTTGAATTTGCCGACGTAACGTAAAACAGGATAGGCTATCATCGGGAGGGTGAGACCCATGGCGATCACGACCAGTATCTGAGGCAGCAAGTCGGCAAACGGCTGCTTGGCCAGCTCGACCCCCCCCTTGAGCCCGATAGCCAGCAATAAAACAATGCTGAGGAAATCATAGAGGGCGGCTGGGAAACGCAACTCCGAGCGCAGCAGTCCAGCCGCAAGTCCAAATAAGAAAAATAGTATAATTACGTCCATTTCAATTCCTTCGTCGGGTTGATCGAGAGGGTTCAGCCAGACTGTTTTTCGCTGCGGGGAGTCTGTCTCACCAGCCTCACTCGCGAAAACCTGCTCTTTTCGGAATCCCAAAATAGCGGAGGATGGACACTTTTAGGGTTAGTGTTACGCAACGTCAAAGCTTCGGCCAAATTTAAGCCAGAAGTGTATAAAGGGAGATATAGCCCGTTTTCAGCGTCTTCTCCTGCTGTTGCGCGTAGACAATTGAAAAGTTCCTGTTGCGACGGAGGAGATGGCGCTGGCGGTACGGGTTCCAACCAGCAAAGAGTCCATATGCCGAGCAATGAGGCGGTCTGTACAAGTTTGTATCTACAGACAACCCCTGAGGTGGTCGTCCGAACAAGACAGGAGGGAGGCTGTACAGTCATTCGCCGATGAACCCAAATGCCCAAGTGATGCTGTAACAAATTTTCTTGCCGCTTTTTACAGCGCATGGAGAGAAGATTTTCTATTTCTCTACCGGCGCGAGCAATATCTTCGATGGAATTCACTAGAGTAAGACAGATCACAATGCGACCTCCCTAACGCTGCTGCCAGCAGATGCGCGATCTAAACGGTCAATTACTGCCTCCCATTCCGAAGAGGCTGGCGGGCATCCAACCAAGATGTACTGCCGGGCGCCTGTGTCAACGGCACGCAGTTGTGCATAAAGTCTGCGAGCATAAGAAGTCGGCGCAGTCGGCATCTGGCACCAACGTACGCCGACCAAGTTTTCTTTGGGTTGACGCTTGGACAATACGGAAACTCCCCAACCTTTCTTCAAATAATACAGAGCGATGTTTTCAAGGCTATCGTCTTCAACCAATCGAAGAGGTGACAATGGAGCATAATGGTACGGCGACAATCCAGGAGACCGCAGCGAAGATGCAGAGGCCCTCTTAGGAATTTCCCCCAAAACCTCCGCTATTGCCAACGCGGTAACCGCACCAGGCCTCAATATGCGTGGGTTTCCACCGCTGAGGTCAAGTATGGTTGATTCGATACCAATCTGACACGCGCCGCCATCAATATGGCTGTCGATGGCTCCCCCGAGTTCCGCCACCACATCTGCGACACACGTTGGGCTCAGACGACCAAACCGGTTAGCAGAAGGAGCCACTATCCCTTCACCAAATGCTTGCAACAGTGCCAGGGCAGCAGGGTGAGCCGGGCATCTTAAACCCACGGTATCTTGCCCTCCGGTTACAATATCCAAAACCTTGGGGTGACGTTTGAGGATCAGCGTCAGTGGTCCCGGCCAAAAATGTTGAATTATTCGCAATGCAACACCAGAAACTTTTTTTGACCAACGTTCGACATCAGCCTCACCAGCCAAGTGCACAATCAGCGGATGACCTAATGGACGTCCCTTAACAAGAAATACACGACTAACAGCATTAAAATTGCAAGCGTCAGCACCCAATCCATATACTGTCTCAGTTGGAAATGATATCAAGCCGCCGCGCAATAGCGTTTCAACCGCAGTAGATATTGCTTCCTGAAACACATTTCGCTCACTATATAACGACAAATAGTTCAAATTTATGTCTCCTTATATTTTTTTGAGCCTTAAACAGTTAGCCTAAATTCGTGAAAAAGTTGCATTGAATATACCGTATCGAAACATTTTCTCTTGAAATAAATCAGTGATACAGGCATTTTTAACTTGCTTTTCCAGAATGAGTTTTTGCACCCATTGGGTGCGACAGGGGTTCGCAGGGCGGTCCGCCAGATTTTCGAGGTCACGGAAGTATTGAGCAAGGACGGTGTGTTCATGATGATTTCAGAGGTCCGCGTCTGCGTTTTGTGGACCAACCTGGAATTTGATGCCGGCCAAGCTTTGACGCTGTATCGCAATCGGAGTACCAGCGAGCAGCATCACGGGGCATTCAAAACCGAGATGGCCATGGAGCGCCCACCGTCGGGCAAGTTTTGCGTGAATGCAACCTTTCTGCGCTTGGGCATGCTGGCCTACAACATGCTTCGGGTAGCCTCCGTTGACTTGGTTGTGGCTCGGATGCAGGGGCTGAAAAAAGCCAATCGTCGAAGAACCAAGACGGTCATGCGGAGCATGATGAGCATTTGCGCCCGGATTACCCACTATGCACGCAAGGTAATCCTGCATGTCTCCTGCCCGAAGGCATGATTTAAGGTGGCCTCTGACCTGTTTTATTGTCTCAATACGGCGTAACGAAAGGGCCATTAGGCTACATTCCTAGTATTAGTGCGTTTGAAAACTGCAAAAAGTCAGTTCTCGGAATTTTTGAGGCGATAATTGCTCTTCAATTAAAAATTTTCAGACCGAAAATCGCGTGGTTCTCTGATCCAGCAGGTGAAAAATGAGCAGACGTATTTCGCTTAATTAGTCGGCCCTGAAAATATGACAATGTGCTGAAATTAATTGAAATATACTCAGAAATAACGTATTTTGAATAACCAGTAATGCAGTGCGAAATGCATTTTTCTGGTCGAAATCACTCCGAGGTTATCAACGATGCAGCCCAAAAAATCGGGCCACCAGCGCAGTTTCCTATGCCCGGATCTGCTCGATCAACTTGATCCTCGAAAGGCCAGGTCGGCGACTCCGTGAATCTGTTCATGGCCTGTGCTGCGTTCAATTTCCGGAAGTTCATCCGGATTCTGTGTTTTTTGTGCCTCAAATTCCTTGGGCACATACTTCGACCCAATGTTTAGCCCGTACAGGTCTGTGCCTGACGTGGCGTTTTAACAATTTTTCATGATCGACTAATTAGCCTTTTAAAACGTTGTCATTAAAAAAAAAAGTCGGATTAAACTTAATACTTCTTCCAAAAAAACTGATATCACAAAGGGGACTTCATGTTAAACTATAAACAGCTTTACTATTTTTTGAACGTTGCCAAATTAGGGGGAGTGCTTCGCGCTGCAGAGAGTCTCCATGTAATGCCACAGACTGTCAGCCAGCAAGTTGCTAACTTGGAAAAATCCTTGGGAGTCCTTCTCTTCAGACGGGTTGGTAGGCGTCTGGAACTCACTCCGGCTGGTAAAGTAGCATTGTCGCGTGCGGATGACATCTTCCAAATTGGCAGTGAACTCGAGCTGTTGATTAAAGCCTCTGCTTTAACCGAAGGTGCGTTGTTTCGTGTCGGAATCGTCGATGCAGTCCCCAAGTCAATGGCTTCCCAACTCCTCAGTGTGACATTAACACTTGCAGAACCAATTTGTCTGGTCTGCCATAATGACAAGCCTGAACGACTTTTTGGGGATCTCTCCACTCACAAGTTAGATTTGGTGATCGCCGACCGTGCCTTGCCCAAAGAGATGGCTATTAAAGCATATAATCATGAACTCGGACAATCTGGAGTAACTTTTTGTGCAAGTCCTATCTTGTTAGGCCATTTTAAGGAAAGTTTTCCCAACTTGCTTCAGAAAGCCCCAATGTTGATGCCGTCAGCGGGCACCTCCTTGCGGAGTGCCGTTAATCGGTGGCTATCAAGAAAAAATCTCCTGCCGAAGATTGTCGCCGAATTTGATGACACAACTCTCCTTAAAGCCTTCGGCCAAAGGGGGTTGGGGTTTTTCCCTGTTCCGTCGGTTATGGCCGACGAGGTTGTCAAACAATATGCAGTTGTGGCTATTGGTTGTTCTGAAGAAAAAGATCTTAATTTTTTCGCTATTTCCCCTGAGCGTCGTTTGAAACACCCCGCTGTCCTGGCGGTCATAAATCTGGCCAGAACAAGTCTGTTTCAATCAAGGTGAACTCTTAGAATAGACATGAGAGAGGCGTGCATATGACGTTGTTGGAAAGGTATCGCTATTACGGCGAATTGATCGTGAATTTTTTCAGATGGGATCTCCAGCTGCATTTTTTCTGGGGATTTGTTTTGACGCTTTGTGGTGTGTATTGGCAGCCGCTTTTGCTCTCGGGTTTGATCGTCACTGTTGTCAAGGAGTCGCTGGATGTCTGGAGTAAAGGGCACTGGAGCTGGGGCGATTTCTGGTGCGGCATCGGTGGATGCGTTTTAGCATTCGGTTTTTTGTTGTCTGTTGAACTGCTTTCCTGGGACGAATGGCGAACATTGTTGAGGATATACCTAAATCCGTGAAAAAGTTGCATTGAATATACAGTTTTGAAACATTTTGCACTTGAAATAAATCAATGATATCGGTATATTGAACTTGCTT